>JAJYDH010000071.1 GCA_021777685.1 Planctomycetota bacterium
AATTTCTTCGACCAGCCGCTCCAGGTGGCTTACGTCGTCGACCCGATCCGCCAGACCCGGGGGTTCTTCCGCTGGCGGGACGGCGGGCTCGACCAGGTGGGCGGCTATTATCTCTCGGCCGATCGCGGCGACCGGATCGCGCTGGCGAGGCTGGTCAACGACCTGGAGTCGATCGCCAACGCCGACCCTGGCGGCGGAGGTGGTGGACTTTCCCCCCGACTGGAGGCGGAGCTGATCGCCATGCTCTCACGACCGCACCAGGCGACGACCTCGACGGCCAACCAGGCCCAGGTCGCCGCCCTCTTCGGCACGATGGGCCTGTTCGCCGGCGTGCTGCTCGTCGCCGCCGTCGCCTGGCTTTACACCCTCACACAGCAATTGCACGACCAGGCCGAAGCCCTGACCGCGCTCAAGGAGTCGGCCGAGCAGACCGAGACGGTCCAGAAGGTCGCCCTCGACGCCCTCCTGGCGAAGTCCGGGGAGGGGGGCGACCGCAAGTCGTTCCTCGACAACTACCGGAAGGCCCGGAAAGACCTCGAAGAGGCCCTCGACAAGGTCAAGACTCAGGAAAAGCAGACGATCCTGGCGATGGCCGATAACAAGAAGCTCGAAGGCGATCTCGTCAAGGTCACCGAAGCGAAGCAGAAGGCCCTCGACGATGCCAAGTCGGTCAAGGAAGACCTCGACAAGGCCCGCGAGAAGTACGCCGACCTCAAGGACGAGGCGGAGGCGTTCTACCAGACCAAGGACGGCCAGATCGCGGTGAAGTATTCGACGGCCCTGTACGCCGCCATCGCCGGCTGGGTCCTGGCGCTGCTCTCGTCGCTCGGCTTGCTGGCGCTCTGGCTGTCGAGGACGCCGCTGGAGCCCGGTTCGTCGCCCGGCCTGAGCGTCTCCCCGATCAACGTCCCGGGCGTCAGCCCCGAGCCCGCCCCGTCGCAGGAGCCCCCCCATCAGATCGTCTAGGATAGGCCGGCTCGCAGCCGGCTCGGCACTCATCGTACTGGCGATCGCGGCTCTCGGCCCGGACGGACCAGCGAATCCCGCCCCGAAGGTTGAAAGAAGTCCGGTCGCCGTCCCGGCGCCGAGCCCGAAGGCCGAGCGGTTCTATCGGTCGGGTATCCGGCTCTGGGCCGTCGGGCGAGCCTGGAGCGTGGCCGTCCCCGCGCTCTTCCTGGTCACGGGGCTCTCGGCCAGGATCAGGCGGTTCGCCTCGGGCCGGGGCCGGCCCTGGCTGGTCGAGGTCGCGACCTACGCGGTCGCCTTCCTCGCGATCGAATTCCTCCTGACGCTCCCCCTCCGCTACTACGCGGGATTCGTCCGGCTCCACGCCTACGGGCTCTCGGTCCAGACCTTCGGCCGCTGGCTCGGCGACGCTCTGAAGGGGCTGGGGGTCGAGATGGTCGGCGCGGTGCTGTTCCTCTGGGTTCCCTACCTCCTGATGGCCCGGAGCCCGAGGCGGTGGTGGCTCTACACGGGACTGCTGGCCCTGCCCTTCGCCGGGTTCTCGGCGCTGATCGCGCCGATCGTGGTCGACCCGCTGTTCAACGACTTCGGGCCGATGAAGAACGGGCACCTTGAGGCCAGGATCGACGCCCTGGCCCACCGCGCGGGGATCGACGGCGGCAAGATCTTCGAGGTCGACAAGAGCAAGGACACGAGGACGGTCAACGCCTACGTCACCGGCCTGTTCGGGACCAGGCGGATCGTGCTCTGGGACACGATCATCGCGAAGCTCGACGAGGACGAGTTGCTGGCCGTGATGGGCCATGAGATGGGGCATTACGTCCTGAACCACGTCGCGCAGGGGCTGGTCCTGTCGTCGATCGGGACCGTCTTCGCCCTCTACCTGATCCACCGGGCGGCCAACGCGCTCATCCGCCGCTTCGGAGGTCGCTTCGGGTTCGACCGGCTCTCGGACGTGGCCTCGGTCCCGCTCCTCCTGCTGCTGGCGCAGGTGACGATCTTCCTCGGCTCTCCGGTCATCAACGGGTTCAGCCGGCACATGGAGCACGAGGCCGACCGCTTCTCGCTGGAGATCACCCGGGACAACCGCGCGGCGGCGACCGCCTTCGTCAAGCTCCAGGAGGATAACCTGTCGGTCCCCTATCCCGACTGGTGGGTGCAAATCTGGCGGTCGACCCACCCGTCGATCGGCGAACGGATCGAGTTTTGCAACGAATATCGGCCCTGGGAGACGGGCGGGCCGATGAGGTACGCATCGCTCTTCGGCGAGCCTTGAGGTCGACGGTGCGGGATGAGTACAGACAGATCATCCGTCGCTGTGATAATCTTTCCGGATCGTCCGCCCGAACCCCGGCCCATCCCGGGGCTTCGGGCTCCCGGTCGATGGATCGCGTCGGTCGATTGGCGTCGATCTTGCATGTGGTCCCGGACGGAGACATCCCCGGGTTCGGAGTGACGCCAGGTTGGGGAGCGGAGACCCGATGTCGATCGACACCTTGCGGACGGCGGTGACGCGGCGTCCCGGATGGATCGTGGGATTCTGGGTCGTCCTGGCGATCGCGGTCGGCCTCGGCTCGCCAGACCTGACCCGGCTCGCGGCCGAAGGGCAGGCCCACCTCCTGGCCGAGGACGCCGAGAGCAGCGTCGGGGCCGACCTGATCCGCCATGCCTGGCCGGACCAGGCGTTCGAGTCGCAGGCGGTGGTCGCGCTCCACCGCCCCTCGGGGCTCTCGGCCGAGGATCGCTCGTACGCCCGGAAGCTGGCCGACCGGTTCGAACTGACGACCGAACGCCCGGCCGACTTCCTCCGGGTCCTCGGGCCGGCCTCGAAGCCGGCGATCGCCGACCGGCTGGTCAGCAACGACCGGTCGCTGGAGTTGATCGCCGTGCAGCTCAGTGCTTCCTTCGTCGCCCCGTCGACCGAGGCGGCCGTCCGCTGGCTCCAGGAGCAGGCCGACCGGCCCGGCCTGGCCCCGCCGGCCGGGCTGGATGTCCGCTGGACCGGCGACGCGGTCATCGGCCGGGACTTCATGCGGAATGTCCAGATCTCGCTCGACCGCGCGGCCCTGGCGACGGTGGTCCTCCTGCTGGGCGTGCTCCTGTTCGTCTACCGATCGCTCCCGCTTGCCCTGGTCCCGCTGCTGACGATCGGGATCTGCGTGATCATCTCCCGGGGCGTGCTCGCCTGGCTGGCGACGGCCGGCTGGGAGATCTCGCCGCTGGTCGAGCTGTTCCTGATCGTGCTCCTGTTCGGCAGCGGGACCGACTTCTGCCTCTTCGTCTCCTGGCGATTCGGAGAGCACTGGGACGCGAGGAACCCGGCGGGGGCGATGCGGGTCACCCTCAGGCGGGGGGCCAAGGCCCTGATGACCAGCGCGGGGACCGTCTTCGTCGGCCTGATGCTGATGGGGACGACCCGGTTCAAGCTGTTCTCCAGCACCGGGCCGAGCGTGGCCCTGGGCCTGGTGATCACACTGGCCGCGAGCCTCACGCTCGCGCCCTCGCTGCTGGTCCTGCTCGCGAAATGGCGGCCGAGGTCCTTCGACGGGATGACGGCCCCGTCGTCGGGGTTCTGGGACCGCTTCGCGCACCGGGTCCTGGCCCGGCCGGTCCTGAGCTGGGCGGGCGCGCTGGCGTTGATGCTCCCGTTCGCGATCCTCGGCACCCGGACGACCTTCACCCATGACACGCTCCTGGAGATGCCCGCGTCGATCCCCTCGGCCGACGGGCTCCGGCTGATCGCGTCCAAGTTCGGGCCGGGGATGGCCGCGCCCCTGACGGTGGTCCTGGAGTCGGACCGCGACCTCCATCGCTCCGAGGGGCTGGCCCTGATCGATGACCTGAGCCGGAGCCTTTCGAGGCAGAAATGGCTCGTCGAGGTCCGGTCGGCGACCCAGCCTCTGGGGAGCACCCGGCCGCTCGACCCGGCCCGGCTCTCGTCGAGGCTGGCCTCGGTCAACGAGGGCTTCGGCCAGATCGAGGCGGGCGCCGACCAGCTCCGCAAGGGGCTCGAAGACGGGCTGGAGAAGCTCCGGGCGGCCCGTTGGCTCCTGACCCGGTCCGGCATCCGGCTCCCGAAGGCCGGCGAGCCCGTCGATCCCAACTCCCCCGAGGCCCGCGCGACCCGCGCGGCGTTCTCCAACGGTTTCAAGGAGGCCGGGTCGTTCCTCCTCGGCGGCAATCGCATCCAGACACCCCGGCCAGCCGAGAATCCAAAGCCACCCGAGCCCCCACGATCGGCGCCGGAGAAGCCCGACGAGATGGTCGAGCAGCTCGCCAGGGCCGTCGACGGCGCGGGCAAGCTGGCGGACGGGGTCCGTCGGGCCTCTCGCGAGATCTCGGCCATCCTCGACGACCCCGTCGGCCGTCGCTCGCTCGACCGGCTCCTGATCACGCCCGAGACGGTCCGCGACCACCCCGAGCTGGGCGAGAGCTTCGACACCTACATCACGCCCGACGGCCGGTCGGCCCGGCTCGACCTGACCCAGCGTGCCCGGGTCTTCTCCGAGACGGCGATGAATGAGGTCATCGGGCTCCGCCAGAAGCTCTTTCACCTCCTCGAAGAGGAGGGGGAGCCCTCGAAGCTCCGGGCGATCGTCGCCGGGCCGAACGCGGAGTCGGCCGACATCCGATCCCTGACCCGCTCCGACCAGGTCAAGAGCTGGTTCGTGATCCCGATCGGGGTCTTCATCGTCCTGATCGTCGCCCTCCGCGACCCGATGGCGTGCATCAACCTCGTGGCGACGATGCTCCTGACGTACCTCTTCGCCCTCGGCGCGACGCACTTCCTGTTCATCACCTGCCTGGGGTCGGAGGGGCTGGACTGGAAGGTCCCCTACTTCCTGTTCGTCCTGCTGGTCGCGGTGGGGGTCGACTACAACGTCTTCCTGATGGCCAGGCTCCACGAGGAGACAGGGACGCTCGGGCTGAGGGCCGGGATCGGCCGGGCCGTGGCCCAGACGGGCGGCCTGATCTCCTCGGCGGCGGCGATCACGGCGGTCAGCTTCGCCTCGTTCCTGTTCAGCCCGCTCAGCTCGCTTCGCCAGCTCGGCTTCGCGCTGGTGGTCGGGATCGCCGTCGACGCCATGCTCGTTCGCCCGCTCCTGGTCCCCTGCGGCCAGTGGCTCCTGAACCGCCGCTCCGAGTCGCGGAGGATGGCGCGGCTCATGGTCGCCCCTCGTGTCGAGGCCCTCACTCCGGTTTCGAACTGACGAGGAGGCAGGCCGCGAGGCCCAGGACGACCGGGCCGTCCACGGTCAGAGTCGGCCGGGGCAGCCACCCCCGATTTTTCCGGGCCTCGACGAGTTCCGCGCCGGTTGGCGCATGATCCCAGATGGCGACCGCCATCACGTCACCCAGTCAGGTGGTGTCGAAGACGGCGTAGACGTCGGGCCCGACCCGGACGACCACGTCGTTGGTGAACTCGTCCAGGCCGACGATATCGACGACCTCGGCCGGCGGGTCGAATTCGCGGGTCCAGGCCAGCACGTCGCCGAGCGACCGGAGCCCGGACGAGGAATCTCGGATCGGGTCGTGCTCCGACATCGGGCGGGCCTCCGACACGCGGTCGATCTCAAGATACCATGCCCTCAACGATACGGTCCGAGATCGGTCGCGTGACGCGATGTTCCGGAAAAGCTTGTGGTACGATACGCTCGCGTCGAGATCGGTGAAGTCGCGGGGCGAGGGATGATCGGCATGGGTTGGTTCCGAGGACCGGTTCGGTTGATGGGCGCGTGCCTGCTGGTCGCGCTCCTGCTGCCGGCCCTGGCCATCTTGCCCTCCGCGGTGGTCGACCGGGGGCCGGACGGTCGGGCCCGGGTCTCGCCCTTCCCGATCGCGATCGCGGCGTTCGACCCGTTCGTCTGGACCTGCGCCCGGAACAGCGCGGCGGTCGCCTCGGCGGTCGCCGCAGGCTCTCTGGCGATCGGGGTGGGGCTGGCCCTGCTCGTCCATCGTCGGCGCTTCTGGGGCCGGACCGTCCTCTGGGCGCTGGCGATCCTGCCGCTGGCGGGGGGACCGCTCCTGATCGCGCCCGGGGTCGAGACGATCCTCGGCGGCGATCGGGGGAGAGAATGGCTCGCGGCCCGGTCGATCCTGGGCATTTCCGCCGATGGCCTGGTCCGCTGGGCGGCGCTCGTCTGGGTCGGCCTCGCGAGCGGCGTCCCGCTGGTCGCGCTGGCGACGGGCTCGGCCTTGCGGCGCGTCGATCCCGCGTGGGTCGACGCGGCGAGAGGCGTCGGGGCCGCTCGGGGTCGGGTCTGGCGCGAGATCGTCTGGCCGATCCTCCGGCCGACGTCGGCCCGGGCCGCCTCGATGGTCTTCACGCTCGCGCTGGTCGAGCCGGCCGGCCCGCTGATCCTCGGGCTGAGGAGGACCCTCGCCGTCCAGATGCTCGGGGCGGCGACCCGCGACGACCAGCCGACCCGGGCGGCGACCCTGGCCCTGCTCTCGATCGCGATCGCCGCGGCCGGCCGGATCTTGATCGGGTGGTGGGGCGGCCGGAGTTGCGCTCGGGACGTGGTTCCGGACGCCCAGGGTCCGGCATTTCTCGGCTTCCGGCGGGCGTCCGCCGCGTCGCTGACGCTCCTCACGTGGATCCTATTCGCTCTCGGCCCCTTCCTTGCCTTTCTGCTGGGCACCCTGGGTTCCGGGAGATCGGCGATCTCGGGTTCCTGGACCGACCTGGTCCGGGGCTGGCTGGTCGATCCGGATCTCGGGGCCTGGGCTCTCAACTCGTCGCTTTGCGCGGGGCTGGCCATCGGGTTCGACCTGGCGATCCTCGGGTCCCTCCGCCGAGGGAGATCAGGGGCCATCCTGGGGGCGGTCCGGCTCGCCGGGCGTCTGTTCGAGGCCGTCCCGCCACTGGCCCTGGGGACGGGCGCCCTGGCGCTCCCCTGGCTGCTGGCCGTCCTGGCGGATTCTCTCGGCGGTCCCGCCGGGACGTGGCTCCGGGCGGTCGCCCGGGAGTTGAGCCCCGCCCGATCGCCGGGAATCCTCCTCATCCTCGGCCTGGCGGCGATCCGCCTGCCGATGCTCGCGAGGTCGGCCGAAGTCTCCGGTCGAGAGATCCGCCCGGCCCGGGTCGACGCGGCGAGGATCGTCGGCGCCTCCGATCGTCGGGCGAGGAAGGCGGTCGACGGTCGCTGGCTGGGCATCGTCCCCGGCGGCTCGGCCATCCTGGCCCTGGCGCTGGCCTCGACCAACCTGGCCCCGGCTTTGCTCCTCACACCGTCCTCGGGTCGCCGGACGCTGGCCCCCGCGCTCCTCCGGATGAGCCTCGATGGAGGCCCGGTTGACCCCAGGGCCGCCTGTCTGGTCCTCGCGATCCTCGCCTTGAACGCGGTCGGGCTGGCCCTGGCGTCGAGGGCTCGCGAAGGCCCCATCGGCGAGTGGTTCCGAGGTTGAGGCCGGCACGGTTTTTCTTCTTCTGGCTCCAGCGACGGGGATCGAGACGTGAATCAGTCAACCGGTGGTGGCTCGCTCGGGCTCAAGCTCATCGGGGCCTTCAAGTTCGCCAGCGGGCTGCTCCTCGTCGCCCTGGGCGTCGGGCTGTTCCGCGACCAGCATGCCGACATGAGGGAAGAGGCGGAGCACCTGGTGGCCGCTCTCAAGCTCGACCCGGGGAATCACTACATCCACTCGGTGATCGAGAAGGTCTCCGGGATCAAGCCCGGGCAACTCAAGGCGATCGGCGTCGGGACCTTCCTTTACGCCCTGATCTACCTGGCCGAAGGGGGAGGGTTGTTACTCGGCCGGCGCTGGGCCGAATACTTCACCGTGGTCGCCACGGGCCTGTTCATACCCGTCGAGCTGTACGAGGTCGCGACCCGGCCGACGCTGATCAAGGTCGCCGTCCTGGCGATCAACGTTGCCTGCGTGGTGTACGTGGTCGTCCAGCTCCGGAAGCGGCTCCGCGAGGACGCCGGGCCGTCGATCGGCCCGGCACAGGAAGCGCGGGCCGATCACTTCAGGGGCGGGTCGTAATAGCGGGCGAGCCCGCCGGTGTACGAGCCGGACATGTACGGCCAGGTCCAGGGGTCATACGGATGGCCATACGGGACCCCGTAGAACGGGAAGTCGTTGGTCCCGTAGCCCTGATAGGTCCGGGCGTAAAACGGGGGCGAGACGTAATAGCTGTAATGGTACAGCGGGGCCGTCGGCGTGGAGGACGTGGCCGCCATCCCCGAGTAGCCCGAGGAATACGAGGTCCCGACGGTCGTGGTGGCGGGGGCTGAATAGGTCACGGCCGACTGGCCGTGGCCCTTGCGGAAAAGGTGGCCGGCGTTCGCCTCCGTCGCGGTCAGGAGGCCCAGCAATGTCACGAAAGCTGCGAGCGGCTTCATCATGGTGTCTCCTCACGGGAAGTCGATCCACCCTCGATGATAGCATAGTCTGGGGGAATGGCGAAAGATATCCCGAATAAGGGTTCTGGGAAACCTGTTCGCTTCGATCGGTCATCCGATTGGCTTCGTCTCGACGGCCGGGCGGCCGGGACGGGCGGCCGGGAGGCAGCAGTCGACCGGGCAGACGTCGTGGCTGGCCGGGAACTGGCCCACGGCCCGGCGGCCGTCGAGGCCCTCGACCCGCTCGCGGATCAGCTCGACGAGCATCGAGACGAATCGGGGGTGCGTGCCGGCCGTCCCGGCGCGGACCATGTTGAGGCCCAGCTCGCCGGCCTTCGCGCGGGCCTCCTCGTCGAGGTCGAACAGGACTTCCATGTGGTCGGAGAGGAAGCCCACGGGCTGGACGATCACGTCGAGTCCGCCCTGCCCGGCCAGGTCGGCGAGGTGTTCGAGGATATCGGGGCCGAGCCAGGGGTCGGTCGGCCGGCCGCTCCGGCTCTGATAGGCCAGCGACCAGCACCCCGGCGCGATGCCGGACGCCTCGCCAACCAGCCGGCAGGTCTCCTCCAACTGGAGGGCATACCGGCAGTTCGCGGCCATCGAGTCGGGGATGCTGTGCGCGGTGAAGACCAGCCGGACCCCGTCCCGACGGTCCACGGGGATCTGGGCCAGGGCCTCGCGGACCCGGTCGGCATTCACCTCGACGAAGTCCGGATGGTTGTAGAAGACCCGCATCTTGTCGACGACGGGCGCCTCGGGCCCGGAGGCCTCGCGGGCCCTGGCGACGTCCTCGCGATACTGGCGGCAGCTCGAATAGGACGAGTAGGCCGCGAGGACGACCCCGAGCGCGTGCCGGACGCCGTCGGCGGTCATCCGCTTCAGGGTGTCGCCGAGCATCGGGTGCCAGTTCCGGTTGCCCCAGTAGACCGGGAGGTCGACCCCCTGGCGGGCCAGCTCCGGCTCCAGGGCGGCGATCAGGTCGCGGACCTGGGCGTTGATCGGGCTCACCCCGCCGAAATGCTGGTAGTGCTCGGCCACTTCGAGCATCCGCTCGCGAGGGACGTTCCGCCCCCGGAGGACGTTCTCCAGGAACGGCATGACATCCTCGGGGCCTTCAGGGCCGCCGAAGCCGACGATCAGGATGGCGTCGAAGGGGAGCGTCGTGTCGTGGCTCATGGCGCCTGCCGGGTCATTGGGGACGGATTGTGGCCGACCGACTCATCGCCGGGACCATCCTGATGTTATAGACGGCCGACGAGCCGGCCCCTCCTCGTTTCGCCTTCAAATCGACCGCGAAGGCCATCTTGCCGCCGGAGGGGGCGATCGGCGAGGGCGAAGTGTTTCGGTCGGTCCATCGGCTGTCTCTCAGGGTCAGCCGGGGTCGATCGGCCCATTGTGACCGATCGGCGAGCCGCCCTCAACCGGGCTGGGGACGCGCCCGATCCCGAGATTCCCCTTATCATGCTGGCCGGATGTCCCTATACTGGACGCATGGACGACCCGGCCAACCCCATCCTGATCGGTTGCAGCGGCTGGAGCTATGCCGACTGGGAAGGCCCGTTCTATCCCGAGGGGATGGCGTCGGCCGATTACCTGGGCTGGTACGCCGACCGGTTCCCGATCGTCGAGGTCGACAGCACGTTCTACCGGGTCCCGTCGAAGGGGATGGTCCAGGGCTGGCGAGACCGGACCCCGGCCGGGTTCCGGTTCGTGCTCAAGGTCCCGCAGGCCATCACCCACCAGAAGCAGTTGCGGGACGTTGAGAAGGAGGTCGACGAGTTCGTCGCCGCCATCGAGCCGCTGGGCGACAAGCTGACGGCCGCACTCCTGCAACTCGGCTACTTCAACAAGGGGGCGTTCGCGACGCTCGACGACTTCCTGGACGTCCTCGACCCCTTCCTCGACCGCTGGCCGCTCGACCGGGTCCCGCTGGCCGTCGAGGTCCGCAACCCCCGGTGGGTCGGCCCGAAGCTGGTCGAGGTCCTCCGCGACCACAAGGCCGTGCTCACCCTGACCGACCAGACCTGGATGCCCAAACCCGCCGAGGTCGCCCGTCTGGTCGACCCCGTGACCGGCCCGCTCGGCCTGGTCCGGCTCCTGGGCGACCGCGAGTCGATCGAGAAGGTCACGACGACCTGGGACAAGGTCGTCGTCGACCGCTCGGCCGACCTCGCCGAGACGTCCGAGGTGATCCGGTCGATGGCCGGGCGGGCCCCGGTGGCCGTCTTCCTGAACAACCACTACGCCGGCCACTCGCCCGCGACGGCCAGGGACCTCCGGGGCATGCTCGGCCTGCCCGAGCCCGTTCCGCCGAAGCGGCCGAGGACGACCCTGTTCGACTGAGCATCGGAGGGGCGATGGACCCGGCGCGAGAGGCTTACTGGGCGGGAAAACTCCGGCCGATCCGCCTGGGTGCCGAGCCCGTCGAGGGCCAGCTCGCGCGGCGATTCCTGGCGATGGTGGCGATCTCGGCCCTGACCGGGCTGATCGGCCTGATCCTGCTCGGGATCTTCGCGGCGTTCGGCCGGGCCGACATCGGCCTGAAGATCGTCGGGATGGTCTTCGTCCCGGCGACCGCCTGGTTCTGGCTGGATTACGCGGTCCTCCACCGCCGGGTCTCGGCCTACCTCGGCGAAATGGCCGCGGTCGATCGCGCCGAAGCCCCGCCGGGCTGAACCCGAAGGTCCGTCCCGGCGGGGCTTTCGGTCGCGGGCGCGATCCTGCTCAGGCCGTCGCCCGTCAGAAGTAACGATCTTCGGCGGCGCCGACCAGCTCGGCTTCCTCGTCATCGCCTTCCGAGTCGGACCAGTCGTCGGCGTCGAGCACTCCGGCCTGGAGTTCGGCCTTGAGCCGCTTCCGGGCGGTGTGCAGCCGGCGCTTGATGGTGCCGATGGGGGTGTCGAGCGCCTCGGCGATCTCGACCAGGGACTGCCCCTGGATGTAGAACGCGACGAGGGTCTCACGGTCGAGGTCCTTGAGCCTGGCCAGGCCCTCCCAGAGCCGCTGGGCCCGCTCGCGGGCGATCAGCTCGTCGAGCGGGTCGTGGCGGTGCTCGCCTGCGGCCTCCAGGATCTCCGAGTCGACGCTCGGGGGCTGGACGCGCCGGGTGGCGCGGTTGATCGCCATCCGGGCGGCGACCTGGCGGAGCCAGCCGGCGAACCGCTCGGGCTCGCGGAGCTGGTCGAGCCGCTTCATGACGTGGAGGAAGACCTCCTGCGTCAGCTCGGCGGCCTCGCTCGGGTTGCCCAGGCGGCGGAGGCAGACGGCATGCACGGTCCGCTCGAACTGCTCGACCAGCTCGCCGAACGCCTCCCGCTCGCCGCGCTGGGCGCGGCGGACGAGGACGGCCAGGTCGGTCCACTTTGCGTCCCTCGCGGGGACATTCCGCACGGTCGCGATCACGAGATTCGCCCCTCCCCCGATCCTCGGGGGTTCAGAGCCCGGACGTCGCGCCTTCGATGATCCTTTGAATAAGAAGAAGGCGCGGGCCGGGCATCGCCGGGAAACACGTTCCGGGCGCCGAGGGCTCGGGCGAAGGCCGGGGATCGGGCGCGGCCCTTTCGGGTGGGATGCTTCATCCCTCCCGAGAGGACGGCGCGGACCCTCCGGCGACGATCCGCCCGAGGTCGGCGACCGACGGTGACGGCTAGGGCGCGGGGAACATGCCGAGGAGGCCCGGCAGGCGTCTTCCGCGCGGGCCGGACTCCCGATCAAGGGCCGAGGTCAACGGGTCCGGCCGGGGCGCGACGATCCCGAGGGGACGACGCGACGACGGCCGACAATGCTGACCCAACGGCGATGAGCTGGGGGTCCGGCTCTCATCCCCCGAAGTCGCGACTCAGGGCGCGGCTTCGGAAACCAAGGCCAAGGCGGCTCGGGCCGACCGGCCCGCGAGTCTCGACCGGTCGCAATGCCAGGCGAGGGACGACCTCGGCTGACCCTGCGACGGACTCACTCGCGGCTCGCCGACCCCGACCGACCCGACGACGTCCCGAGGGACGGAATCCGGACGGGCGGGCTGCGACGACGCGACGGACTGCCCTTGGTCCCAAGCCCAGAAGCCCTGGGCGGGCCTCGAAGACCTGGGGGATGGACCGGTCATCGTGGGTGTCGCGGGCTTGATGGATTTCAGTCCCGCCATAATCGGCGGTCCCTCCATCGGGATGCCCGGAGACTCGACGACGCCGGCGCGCACGGCGACTACAGGAAAGGCATGGGCGGTGCGCAGGGTCAGGCCGTAGTTGTCGCTCGCGTCGTGGGCGAGCAGCCGCGTGCCGAGGTTCAGCCGGTGGGAATTGGCCGACAGCGTCCGGTTCGTGCGGTTCAACATGGCAAGACCCTCACTTCCGCCCCAAACAGGCGGGTTGGAGACGCCCGAGCGGCGATTCGCCGACGGGCGAGGCCGGCCCGACGTCACGTCGGTCCGGCCGGAGGCAGACGAAGAGTTCGACCCTTCGCGAAGACGAGAGGTTTAAGGTCCGATTGGTTCCCTATCCCGCCAGTCTGTCGGCCGGGCGACACGCCCGGCCGGGAATCTCGATAGCGAACACCGCAGGCCGACAGGATGAATGTCGACCCGCGGCGTTCGACGATCTGACAGTCTAGACGTCCGTCAGGTTCGCGGGAATTCGAGGAATTTGCTCGATGACGAGGAAATTTTTCCCATCACCGCTCAATACTGGTCCGCCGAGATCACCTCGCCGGCCTTCGCCGTGCTCAGCGCCCGCCAGGTGTTGATGTTGATCGTGTTCTTGAAGAAGCGGACGCTGCCGTCGAGCATCGCGCCGTTCACGCCGCCGGAGTGGAAGCTCCTGGCCGCGTTGAAATAGGACGGGCCGGTCGTGACACAGGGCGGATTGTTCTGGTAGGGGTAGATGCAGTAGCCGTTCATGTAGTCGGGGATCGTCGAGTTGGGCGGGGTGTAGGTCTCGAATCCCGGGCAGTTGTAGTCGTCATTATAGATGTCGCCCCGGTGATCGGGACTGTTTCCGTTGGAGGCGGGATTAATCGTCTCGCTGAAGGACAGGGTGTTGCTCGTCCCGTCGAGGATCTGATTGATGCCGTACGATCGGCTGAACGTGAACGGGGCGACCTGATACTGGACCGCCGTGATGAGCGCGCCCGGCACCACCGGCGTCGTCATGGTGGTGTTGCCGATGTCTTGCTGATAAGACGCGTTGCCCCAGTTCACCAGGTAGCTGCCCTTGTCCCGGTTGTAGCCGCTGTCCCCGCCCGGCTCGACGTTCACGCTGCCCGGATCGGACGGGCAGTTATAGACGTTGACCTGGGTCATGTAGACCGTGGTGTTGGCGGTGACGTAGAACGGCTGCGAGAAATTCGTGGCGTTGTACAACGCCGTCTGCTCGATGAATTGCAGCATGGACGACGCCCATGTCCGCCGGGGGCATCCGTTCGGGTTGCCGCAATAGTTGCCATTCTGGGCGCCGATGGGGAATGAACCATTGACGTCGTGGTAGTTCTGGAGGCCCAGGCCGAGCTGCTTGAGGTTGTTGACGCACTGGGCGCGGCGGGCGGCCTCGCGGGCCGCCTGCACGGCCGGCAGGAGCAGGGCGATGAGGACCGCGATGATCGCGATCACCACCAGCAGTTCGATCAGGGTGAAGGCGCGTCGTTGACGCATGCTATTGCTCCGAATTGAAAGGATGACTGACGAAGAAGAAAACACGAGTCTTCTTCCCTGATGCAAGCCGGATGCCAGATGGAATCGAATCGCGAACTACAGCAGATCACACTCGCGATGCGCCCGGTCGCTCCTTGTAGGGTCGGGCTTGCCCTGCCGAACGGGCCGAGGACGGCAGGGCATGCCCTACCCTACGTGTGTCGTCCGGCCGTGATCCGCTGTAAGGAGGACGTATTTTGCCTTGCTGGCCCGAAAAAGAAGGGATTAAAGAACTATATACCGGACGGGAGTCCGTAACAACTGCCCTCTGGTCGAGGATCGTCGATTACTTCTCCTGCCTAGTCGCGCGCTCGTCATTTTCGGATCAGATGGTGAGATCGAGATGCGGATTCGAGCCCCCGTCACCGGACGTCGCCGGGGACCCGACCTCTACGAAGATCGTCCCGATCTCCATGCTTCGCCACGGCTTCCGGCCGCGTCAACGTCATGCGACCCGGTCAATATTCCGATCCGCGAGATTGGATGCGCCGGCGGATGCTGGTAACGGGCCGGAGAGGCCCGAGGATAAGGTCTTCCCGTAGGATAGGGCTTGCCCAGCCGTCGATGCGCAATCGGGCAGGGCAAGCCCTACCCTACGGGATTGGCGGAATCCGCTGGCGTACCCGGCGGTGTCGATCAGGGTCGCGGGACGATCCGAGGGTCCGACAGCATCGGCCCGTTGACCAGGTTCCTCGGCGGCTCGCCCAGCAAGATCCTGCGGACTTCCTCGGCGGCCTTGGTCCGCAGCTCGACGAATCCCTCGACGCTGTAGAAGGCCGAGTGCGGCGTGAGGACCACCCGAGGGTGGTCGCGGAGCCGGGGTTCGTCGAGCGGCTCGCGCTCGAAGACGTCGAGCCCGGCACCCAGGAGATGGCCGGATTCGAGGGCTCCGATCAGCGCCTCCTGGTCGACGACCGGCCCCCTCGCCGTGTTGATCAGGATCGAGCCCGGCCGCATCTTCGCGAGCGCCCCGGCGTCGATCAGGTGGCGGGACCGCTCGTCCAGGTAACAGTGCAGGCTGACGAAGTGGGCCTGCTCCAGGAGCGGTTCGAGCCGGAATTCGCGGCGGACTCCGAGCGCCTTCTCCAGGCCCGGCGGGACGTTCGGGTCGTAGAAGACCACGTCGAGTCCGAACGCCCTGGCCCGGAGGGCCGTCGCCGAGCCGATCCGGCCGCACCCGACCAGGCCCAGCGTCTTGCCCCGGAGTCGGGGCGTCTCGCGGCCGGTCAGGTAGTCCCACCCGCCGGCCCTCATCGAGGCGTCCTGGATCTTCAGGTGGCGGGTGATGGCCAGGAGGAGCAGGATCGCGTGGTCGGCGACCTCCTCGGTCCCGTAATCCGGGACGTTACAGACGGCGATCCCGCGACGGCCGGCGGCGGCCAGGTCGACGTTGTTGTACCCCACCCCGGCGCGGACCACCGCCCGGCATCGGGGGGCGGCGGCGAAGGTGGCGTCGGTCATCCGCTCGACGTCGTGGAAGAGGATGATGGCGTCGGCATCGGCCAGGTGGGGCGTCAGGTCCGACTCGTGGCGGGCCTTGACCACGACCACCCGGGCGACCCCTTCCAGGACCGGCCCTTCGATCGAGGCATCTTCGAGGAAGTCGGCGATCAGCACGTTCATGCGTGTCTCTCGATGGATGGCGCCCGGGAGCCTCTTGGTTATCGCCGATCGGGCGGGTACGTTCAATGGCCGTGACGAGGCTCCTGGACGGACAAGGGATCGACGATGCCACGAATCAAGCAGCTCCTCGCCGACGGGAAACTGGTCCGGATGTTCGGCGTCGGCCAGCTCTTCACGCCCAAGCTGGTCGAGATCGTCGGCGAGCACGGCGGGTTCGACGCCCTCTGGCTCGACGGCGAGCACGCCGGGCTGGGGATGAAGGAGACCGAGCTTTCCACGATGGCCGCCCGGTCCTACGGGCTCGACCACTTCGTCCGCCAGCCGGCGACGGATTACGCCTCGATCATGCGTTCCCTGGAGGCGGGCGCCGGCGGCGTGATGATCAGCATGGCCCGGGGGCCCGAGGACGTCGAGCAGGCCGTCCGCTGGGCGAAGTTCCACCCCAGGGGCGAGCGGGGGATGAACGGCGGCAACCGCGACGGCCGGTTCGGCCTGATGCCCCTGCCCGAGTACGTCGCGAAGGCCAACGCCGAGAGCTTCGTCGGCATCCAGATCGAGACCGCCCGCGCGATCGAGTCGATCGAGGAGATCGCCGCCGTCCCCGACGTCGACCTCCTGTTCGTCGGCCCGGCCGACATCAGCCAGGTCATGGGGGTCCCCGGCGACTTCGAGAACCCGAAGTGCCTCGACACCATCGAGCGGATCGCGCAAGCTTGTGCGCGGGCGGGCAAGCCCTGGGGGATCGTCCCGAGGGGCCCCGAGTACGCCGACCGGATGCTGGGATGGGGCTGCCGGATGTTCGTCCTGGCCTTCGACATCCACGTCGTCCACGCCGGCATCCGAGCGACCAAGGCGAGGTACGGGTCGTTCTTCGGCGAGCCGAGCTGAACTTCCTGGCTCCGAGGAAACATAAAGCCAATCGGGCGGAGGGGGGCCGATCCCGGACGAACCCAGTTCGCCGATCGCCGGCCCAACGCCCGGCAACACGAAGCCACCGGGCCATGCAGCACGGTCGGGCCCCGGGGAAACAGGAACCCAACACGACGTCGCTGTTGGCCTTCGTCCCTCGAAGTCGCACCCCACATCACGGTTCAGTGGGGTGTTACCGGACGATCCGGGTGCCGATAAAACTAGCGATGACGATGGTGTCGGTCGCGGGCTTCATGGGGTCCTGTCTCGCTGGAGGGGAAATGTCGGCCGAGCCCGGCGTTCCCAACCGCAACACTTCGAGGGGTCGTCGATCCTCAAGCCCTCAGGTTCCCGGGCGAAGTCCTTGGTGCGCGGGAGCCCGGTCAATGGCACTTGTTTTTAGGCTTGCTTGTGGATATCTGGGTGAAGTGGGGGGCGAATGCCGAGTACGTGCGCACGCAAACTCAATGCAACCCCCCCCCAGGCTCCCGCAAAAGCGATAGGCTAACTCGAAAGTGAGTACCAATGGGAGCGTGATCCGTCTTTCCCGGAGGGAGCTTGCTCCCGGATCTGTTCACAGTCCGGGGCCGAGATCAAGCTCCCGGGGACAAAGCGGGAGCAGGCTCCCGCAATCTAAAACGGTAAGTTACAACGGTTCACATCCATAAAGCGCACGGTCGCTCTTGGTAGGGTAGGGCTTGCCCCAATACCGTTGAATGAGCCGCAAAGTCTGAATTGCCTATGACTTCTGACCCCCTCTCCCCTTGTGGGAGAGGGTTGGGGTGAGGGGTTCTTGGCTTCGTCCACGGTCCTCGACCCCTCTCCCCAACCCTCTCCCACAAGGGGAGAGGGAGTCAGAAAGACCGCCC
>JAJYDH010000609.1 GCA_021777685.1 Planctomycetota bacterium
AGGCTCGCCGACGCCGCCCGGCCGAGGAAGGCCGCCAAGCTTGCCGACGCCGCCAAGGGCGGCAAGCCCGCCAGGGCCAAACCGCTCGACCGCGAGGCGACCGTCCGCGAGGCTTATCTCCGAACCCTCGGCCGCAAGCCTACCGACGCCGAGGCCGAGGCCGCCCGCGAGCACCTCGCCGACTCGGCCGACGACGCCAGGGGGCTCCGAGACCTGCTCTGGGCCCTGCTCAACACCAAGGAATTTATCACCAACCACTGATAGATCCCGGCCGGCCCCTGAACTCCCCCGGCGGGTGGGTCATCCTGCCTCCCCTCTCCCTTTGGGAGAGGGGCCGGGGGTGAGGGGCGTCGCCCGACCGGCGACGACCGATCGAGCCAATTCCAAAAACCGACGGTGAGGCAACGACCCTCACCCCGGCCCTCTCCCAGAGGGAGAGGGAGGCAGAAAATCCCTTCTCGAATAACACCGGCCAACAATCCCCCAGATCAGGGAGCAGACGATGGCGATCAACGATTACTGCGACGGCGTCCGGCGTCGGGACTTCCTCCGTCTGGGGGTCCTCGGCGCGGCGGGCTTGAGCCTGCCCCAGTACCTCCGGATGGCCGAGGCCGGCGAGGTCGCCGGCGGCAAGGCGACCTCGGCGATCTTCATCAACCTGGGCGGCGGCCCGTCGCATATGGACACGTTCGACCTCAAACCCGACGCCCCGTCCGAGTTCCGAGGCGAATTCAAGCCGATCGCCACCAACGTGCCCGGCGTCGAGATCTCCGAGCACCTGCCGAAGCTCGCCCGGTGCGCCGACAAGTACACGATCCTCCGGGGGGTGAGCCACAGCCTGGCGGCCCACGAGTTCGGCACGAAGTACATGAACACCGGCAACCGGCCGATCCCGTCGCTGGAGTTCCCCGGCTACGGCCCGGTCGTGACCAAGGAAAAAGGCGGCCCGCGCGACCTCCCGCCGTTCGTGGCGATCCCCGACACGCAGCAGGTGGCCGGCTACCTCGGCGTCGAGTTCGCCCCGTTCAGCACCACCAGCGTCCCCAAGGCCGGCCAGCCGTTCACCGTCCGGGGGATCACACTCCGGAACGGCCTGACCGTCGCCGAGGTCGAGAAACGCCGCGACCTCCTCAAGAAGCTCGACTCGACCTTCCGCGGGTTCGAGAAGGACAGCGACCTGATCAACGGCCTCGACCGGTTCTCGCAGCGGGCCTACGACATCATCAGCTCGCCCAGGTCCCGCGAGGCGTTCGACACCAGCAAGGAGAAGCCCGAGGTCGCCAAGCTGTTCGGCGAGAGCGCCGTCGGCCAGAGCTGCCTGCTGGCCTCCCGCCTGATCGAGTCGGGCGTCCGGTTCGTCAGCCTCTCCAGCGGCGGCTGGGACACCCACGAGGGGAACTTCGAGAAGCTCAAGACCCGGCTCCTGCCCGACCTCGACCAGGCGGTCGCCGGCCTGTTCACGGTCCTCGACCGCAAGGGGCTGCTCGCCTCGACGGCCGTCTTCGTCACCGGCGAGTTCGGCCGGACCCCCAAGATCAACAACCGAGGGGGCCGCGACCACTATCCCCGGGCCATGTGCGTGCTGATGGGCGGCGGCGGCCTCAAGGGGGGCCAGGTGATCGGCGCCAGCGACGACAAGGCCCAGGGCCCGGCCTCGGGCGACGGGATCACCCCCGACGACGTCGCCGCCTCGTTCTACCATGCCCTCGGCATCGACTGCCGCAAGGAATACAAGACCAGCACCGGCCGGCCCATCGCCATCGTCCGCAACGGCACGCCGATCCCCGAGCTGTTCGCCTGAGATCGACACTCGCCACGAGACGAGGCCCGGCCCGCCGCGACCGCGCGACGGGTCGGGACGCCGGCTTTGTGCCGAGATTCAGACGGCCTGGAGGTTGATCGAGCTCTCGGCGAGGTCGTTGAGCTTCTCGTCGGTCGCCTTCTCTTCGGCCAGGGTCTCGTCGAGGAGCTTGGCGGCCTCGGTCTTCTTGAGGAGCTTGGCGTAGGTCCGCACGGTCCCGTAGCCGGCCATCTCGTAGTGCTCGACGCGCTGGGCGGCGGCGATCAGGCCGGCGTCGAGCACGGCGGGCTCGATGTCCTCCTTCATCAGCTCGGAACCCTCCTCGACCAGGCCCTGCATCGCCTTGCAGGTCTTCCCCTTGGGCGACTTGCCCAGGGCCTCGAAGATCTTCTCCAGGCGCTCGACCTGGACCTTGGTCTCTTCGAGGTGCTTGTCGAAGCCGGCCTTCAGCTCGGGCGAGGTCGCCGCCTTGCTCATCTTGGGCAGGGCCTTGAGGATCTGGTTCTCGGCGCTGTACAGGTCGCGCAATTCCTCGATGAACAGCTTCTCCAGCGAGTCGATCTTCATCTCTGTCCCCCTGGGGTGGAATGTCGGGCGTTCCGGGATCGGACGGGGGGCAGAGTGCAATTCTCGTTCCCGATGGGCGGCCGTTCAGGCCCCGACGACGGCCTTCATCTTCTCCAGGCCGGTCCGGGCGACGGTGAGGGCGTCGAGCTTCCAGTATTCGCGGTTGAACAGCTCCAGCGAGAGGTTGACCCGGAGCCCCAGGGTTCGGATGGTCCGGAACAGATCCTTGAGCGGGGCGACGCCGTCGCCGGGATAGACGCGGTCGGCGTCGTTCAGCTTCTCGCGCGGGAGGTCCGGGTAGTCGTTCATGTGCAGGACCGGGATCGCGTCGGGGCCGAGCAGGTGGAGGCCGCCGAAGTCTGACCCGCCCTTGTGCAGGTGGTAGACGTCGGCCAGGATCGCCGCCTTCGGGTGGCCCGACTCGATCGCGACCATCGCCGCCTCGCCCAGCCGGCTGATCGGCCTGGAGAACCCCCAGACCTCGACGATCGGCGTCACGCCGTAGCTGTCGCCGATCTCCAGGAGGGCCCGGTAGCGCTCGGCCGCCTTGCGGAGGTCGAGGTCCGCGCGGTCGGTCGCCCCGAACGGGGGCGCGGCGAGCCGGGTCCCGCCGATGGCGCGGACCATCTCCATGTTCCGCCGGGCCTCTTCGAGCCCCTTCTTCCGCTTGGCGTCGTCGTCGACCGCCCACTCGAAGAAGCCGATGGCGTCGATGACCGTCAGCCCGGCGTCCTTGATCTGCTTGCCCAGGTCGGCGAGCGACCCGCCGTCCTTGACGTGCTGGTCCAGCTCCCTGATCCAGGGCTCGATCCCCTGGTATCCGGCCTTCGCGACGACCTCGACCTCCTTCGCGATCGTCAGCTTCTGGCCCTGGATGGTGCTGGTGTTGAGCCCGAAGGTGATCGAGCCGGCCTCCTCCTTCGGCGCGGCCGCGGCCGCCGGGCTCGCCAGGAGCCCCGCCCCGACCATTCCCGCCGAGGCCCCTAGCCAGTCGCGTCGAGAGAACTTCGATGTCGTCACGGTCCGATTCCCCTTGCCGATCGCCGATGAATCCGCCAAAGATCGGCCGATCCTAACCCAACACCGCCCCCGAAACCACCGGCGAGCCGGCCCGATTCGGGTCATTCCAACGGTCCGCCTTGTGAGCCGGGCGCGGTTTGGGATAAAGTCGGTGCTCGACCGGAATTGCGAGATCATGTAGGGTGGGTCGAGCCTCGGGCGAGCTCCACCGGCATTTCGGATT
>JAJYDH010000610.1 GCA_021777685.1 Planctomycetota bacterium
GGCGACCTGCTCGCGCCGCCGCTTGATCTGCTCGGACCAGTAGGTCTTGCGGTCATGCAGGAGCCACTGGGTGGTCCGCTTCGCCTCCATCTTGACCGCGCCGAGGGCCCCCTGGGCCTCCTCGGCGTACATCGCCAGGGCCGCGCGGAACTCCTTCAGGGCCTCGATCGAGCGGACGTCGGCCTGGCTGCTCAAGGGAGTCGTCCTCGACGGGATTTCGCATGCCGGCATGGTTCAGCGTAGCACGGCGCCGGGGGGCTGTAAAGCTGGAGTGAGGGTTGCGGGGGGGTTGCAAAGCGGCGCTTGTAGGGCGGGTGAGCGGAGGCGAAACCCGCCGGAGACCGCCTCGCCGGGCGTTGGCGGGTTTCGCGACCGCTCACCCGCCCTACAAATACGCCAGGCGAGATCGACCCGCCGGATCAGAGCAGCCCGCCGGTCCAGCCCGGCTCCAGCTTGCGCATCAGGCCGGCGTCGTCGCGGCGGCGCATGGGGGTCTTGCGGTAGACCTCGTTCGCCCTGGCGAGCTTGTCGCGGTCGAGCGAGATGCCCAGGCCGGGCCCTTCGGGGAGGGTCATGGCGCCGTTTTTGATGGCCAGCTTGGGCCCTTCGATGATGTCGGCGTCGTCGGGGAGCCACGGGTAATGGGTGTCGCTGGCGGCGGTGAGCTGGGGGATGGCCCCGGCGAGGTGGACCATCGCGGCCATCGTCACCCCGGCGTGGTTGTTGCTGTGCTGGCTCATCGCCCAGCCGGCGGCGTCGCAGACCGGCCCCAGGGCCACGCAGCCGGCGGTCCCGCCGAAGTAGTGGAGGTCGCAGAGCAGGACGTCGATCGGCCTGACCTGGAGCGCCTCGGCCAGGTGCTCGAACCGGGTGACGCACATGTTCGTGCTCATCTTCAGGCCGGTCGCCTTGCGGACCTCGGCCATCGCCGTCTGCCCCTTGACGGGGTCCTCGTAGTATTCGAGCGGCAGGCCGGCCATCGCCTTGCCGACCCGGATCGCGGTCGGCACGGTCCAACGGCCGTTGGGGTCGATCCGGAGCAGGTTTCCGGGGCCGAGTTTTTCCGCCATCGCCGCGAGGGTCTCGCGCTCGACATCCGGGGCCAGGACGCCCCCCTTGAGCTTGAAGACGGTGAACCCCCAGCGTTTCCGGAACGTGTCGGCCATGGCCGCCATCGATTCGGGCGATCGGACCTCGCCCCAGTCGTCCATCGGTTTGCCGGGCGAGTCGACGCGGTTCGGGTCGGCCAGGATGGTCGGGTGGTCGGCCGAGTAGCGATAGAACAGGTACGCCGCCAGCGGGACCGGGTCGCGGACCGGGCCGCCGAGCAGCTCGACCAGCCGCCGGCCGGTCGCCTTGCCGGCCGCGTCGAGGCAGGCCAGCTCGATCCCCGCGTAGCACCCCTCGCCCAGCTTTCGGACCTCGCGAGCGAAGCCCCGGTAGGCGAAGACGCTCTTGCCCAGGATGAGACTTCGCGCCTTCTCCAGGGCCGTCGTCATCCCCTGCCCTCCGACCGTCTCCCCCACGCCGACGATCCCGGCGTCGGTCTCGACCTCGACGACGTTCCGGAGGAAGTACGGCCCGTGGCAGCCGCCGGCGTTGAGCAGCGGCGGGTCGGGCAGCGCGATCGGCGTGACCTTCAGCCCGGTGATCCTGGGGGCGGAACGGCCCTTCCGGTCGGGGTCGTCCGCCCCGAGCGCGGGCAGGGTCCGGCCCGAGGCGAGCATCCCGAGGGCGGCGAGGCGGAACCAATCGCGTCGAGGCAGGTCCATGGGCGGCCGTCCTTCGGGACAGGGTCGGGCTGAGGATGCGGGGGATCTCCGCACCCTAACCGATCGGGCGGACGTCCGGAAGCGGGCGACGGCCCGAAGTCCGACCGGCCCTCGTCAGAGCGAATCCGAGGAGACGAGCTCCCCGCCCGCGCGGGTTGCAAGGGCCTGCATGATGACCAGGCGCCTCTTCTCCTTGACGAACCGGACGCTGCCGTCGGCGAACAGGAAATTCGCCCCGCCGGGGTGGAGCGACCAGAACTGATCGGCGTGCGCCGGCCGGGAGTTCGGACAGTCGATCTCGCCGGTGTGGGCGATCACCAGGGCATCGCCGCTCTCGGGCGAGAGGCCGTCCTCGGCCTGGAGGATCGTGATCGGGACCGCCGCGTGGGTGACGGCGCCGGTCCAGCTCGCCCGGGCGAGGTTCTGGCTCTTCTCGCCGACGGCCAGGGTCTGGCTGGTGCCGTCGGTGATGTCGGCGATCCGGATCGATCGGTTCCGGAAGAATAGGCCGTTGCCGTTGTCGCGGCCGGGCGGGTCGTCCGTCGAGTTGTAAGGGTAGAGGCTGGAGGGGTCGCCGCTGCCGACGCAGCCGACGTAGCTCGACGAGGCGACGTCGCAGATCGGGGCGCCCGGGGTGGTGTTGCTCGTCGTGTCGTCGACCACGGTGAACTGGGCCTGAAAATAGGCGTCGGAGGGGCAGATGAACGTGGTCAGCTTCGTCACCCGGGCGGTCAGGTTCGCGGCCGACTCGATCCCCAGGCCGCAGTTGATGGCGTTGAACACGATGCTCTGCTCGGACTGCGGGAGGATCATCGAGGCCCATCCCCAGCCGGGCCCGGCGTTGTCGCCGTCGGGGCCGGGCAGCGAGATCAGGCCGGGCGGGAAGGCGCCGACCGCGTCGTGGTAGTTGTGCAGGGCGAGGCCCATCTGTTTGAGGTTGTTGATGCATTGCGACCGCCTCGCCGCCTCGCGGGCGGCCTGGACGGCGGGCAAGAGCAGCGCGATCAGCACGGCGATGATCGCGATCACCACCAGGAGTTCGATGAGCGTGAAGCCGGCTCGGCGGCGCGGGCGAAGGGGCATCGGAACGTCTCCCGGGATCGATTCGGTGGACGCGCGGCCGTCGAGATGCCGGCGGCGGTGAGGCCGCGGCGACCTCGGGGCGTCGCGCGATAAGCTCGATAGGGATGGCCGGGCCCGCGAGGGCGAAGGGCGCCGGCGCGGGACGACGAAAGCAGCCTGGATGTCAGGCTAGGCGAGGGCTTTCGGCGGCCGATCGAGCCGGGATGGCCGGCGATCCGAGGGGAGACGCGAGGAGGGGGCGAGGACCAGATGCCCGACGGACGGGGGCGCCGGGACCTCGATCCGGCCGGGCGCCGCGACCTTGCTCTCGGACCCGACCGGCGCCGAGGGGGGCAAGGTCGGGTCGCCGCAAGGGGCGGAGTTCACGCACGGGTTGTCCGACGCCGGGAAGGTCGGGGCGATCCGAGGGGCGGGGTCCGTCGCCTTCGATGCGGGACGGGTCGGCTTCCGCGATCCGCAGCAGCACGACGCCCCCCGACACTTCGCGCCGCACTTGCAGGCCGCCGCGTGCGAGGCGGCGTCGAAGGAGTCGGAATCCTTCAGGCTCGCGGCCTCGACCCCGCTCGTCAGCGCCGACGCCAGCACCACGACCGGCAAGAGCCGGCAGGCGAGGCGGACCATGCAAAGCTGGCGAAGTTCGGCGAGCACGTCGGGAGTCGGGGCCTCTGCGGTGGGGCGGTCCGGCGACCTCGGCCGGAGGAGCCCCCCATGATCGGGACGGGCCGGATGGCTGTCAAGGGCCGGGTTCCCCC
>JAJYDH010000611.1 GCA_021777685.1 Planctomycetota bacterium
GGCGAGCCCCACCATCTTCGACGGATTGGTGGGGCTCGCCCGAAGCTCGACCCACCCTACATATCTCCATAATATCGCGAACTCCCGCCCTCCGAGGCCCGCCATCATGCCCTCGAAATCCCTCTCAGCGATCGCCGTGGCCCTCGGCTGCCTGGCGACCATCCCCGCCCTCGCGGCCGACGCCCCCAAGGCCGCCGCGAAGCCGAAGGTCAATTACACGGATAACGTCTCGGCCATCTTCCAGTCGCGGTGCAACTCCTGCCACAACGCCGACAAGCAGAAGGGCGGCCTGGCCCTGGAGACCTACGGCGCGACGATGCAGGGGGGAAGCTCGGGCCAGGTGATCGAGCCCGGCGACCCCGAGCAATCGCACCTCTGGAAGCTCGTCACGCAGGCCGAAGAGCCGAAGATGCCGCCCAAGTCGCCCAAGATCCCCGACGCCGAGCTGGCGATCATCAAGGCGTGGATCGAGGCGGGCGCCCCGGAGACCTCGGGCAGCGTCGTGGCGATGAAGGAGAAGCCGAAGTTCGAGTTCAAGCTCGACCCCTCGGCGATGGGCAAGCCGGTCGGCCCGCCCGCGATGCCCGAGGGCGTGCCCACCGAGCCGGTCGTCGTGAGCCCCAAGGCCAACGCCATCGTCGCGATGGCCGCCAGCCCCTGGGCGCCGCTGGTCGCCATCGCCGGGCACAAGCAGGTGCTCCTCTACCAGGCGAAGACCGACCGTCTCGTCGGCGTCTTCCCGTTCCCCGAAGGGACGATCCACGCCCTCAAGTTCAGCCGGAACGGCTCGCTCCTCCTGGCCGGCGGCGGCCGAGGGGGCCAGTCGGGCCTGGCGATCGTCTTCGACGTCAAGACGGGCAAGCGGGTCTTCGAGATCGGCAAGGAATACGACGTCGTCCTCGCCGCCGACATCAGCCCGGATCACGGCCAGGTCGCCCTCGGCGGCCCGAGCAAGATCGTCCGGGTCTACAGCACGGCCGACGGCCAGCTCCAGTTCGAGATGAAGAAGCACACCGAGTGGATCACCGCCGTCGAGTTCAGCCCCGACGGCGTCCTGCTCGCCACCGGCGACCGGAACAACGGCCTGATCGTCTGGGAGGCCCAGACCGGGCGCGAGTTCTTCGACCTCCGGGGCCACACCGCCGCGATCACCGACGTCTCCTGGCGGCTCGATTCCAACGTCGTCGCCTCGGCGGCCGAGGACGGCACGATCAAGCTCTGGGAGATGGAGAACGGCAACCAGATCAAGTCGTGGGGCGCCCACGGCGGGGGAGTCTCCTCGGCCCGGTTCGCCAAGGACGGCCGGATCGTCACCACCGGCCGCGACAAGATGGCCCGGCTCTGGGACCAGAACGGCGGCAAGCAGAAGGACTTCGAGGCGTTCGGCGACCTGGCCCTCCGCGCCGTGTTCGCCGACGACGACGCGAAGGTCGTCGCGGGCGACTGGTCGGGCGAGGTCCGCGTCTTCGACGCCAAGGAGGGGAAGAAGCTCGCCAACCTCCGGGCCAACCCCGACCCGATCGCCGTCCGGCTCGAAAAGGCCCGGGCCGAGGCCCAGACCGCCCTCGCCGCCGCCGAGCACGCCGCCAAGGAACTCGCCCCGCTCCAGGCCGCCCTCGCCGACAAGACGGCCCTCGTCGCCAGGGCCCAGCAGGCCCTGACCGAGGCCCAGCAGGTCGCCCAGCGCAAGGCCGAGGCCGTCGCCGCGTCCGAGAAGTCGGAGGCCGAGAAGGTCAAGCTCCAGGCCGTGGCGACCGAGGCCCTGAAGCTGGCCCAGGCCGCCATTGAGAAGGCCAACGCCGAGAAGGCCGCCGCCGAGAAGGCCGTGAACGACTCGATCGCCGCCGAGAAGGCGGCCACCGACGCGGTCCCGGTCGCGAAGGCCGCCGTCGAGAAGGCCCTCAACGACAAGGTCGCGCAGGACCAGGCCCTCGCCTCGGCCGTCGAGGCCATGAAGTCGGCGACCACGAAGGGCGCCGCGGATCAGGCGGGAGCCGCGCTGGCGCAGGCCGTCGCCCGGTCCGCCGAGCTGACCAACGCCATCGCCCCGGCCGGCAAGCGGCAGGCCGAGATTCTCGCGGTCTGGGAAGGGGCCGTCGCCGCGAAGGCCGCCGCGCCGGGGCTGCTCGCCGCCGCGACCGACCGGGCGAGGCTCGCCGCCGAGGCCGTCAAGCCGGCCCAGGCCGCTCTCGACCAGGCCAACGCGGCGAGGAACGAGGCCGGCAAGCTCCTGGCCGACGCCCGAGCCGCCCTCAAGGTCGCGACGGGCCAGGCCGACGCCAGGAAGGCCGAGGCCGACGCTTCGACCACCGCCAGGCTCGCCGCCGAGAAGGCCCTCGCCGACAGGCGTCCCCCGGTCGACGCCCTTGCGGCGAAGGCCAATGAACTCAAAAGCGAGGTCGAGGCCCTCGCCGCCGAGCTGAAGGCCGCCGAAGCGGCGAAGTCCGCGACGGCCAGCAAGGCCCCCTGATAACGTCGGGCCCTCGGCCCAGCATGGCCGTTCCGCCGATCCTCGAACGGATGCCACGGGTCGAATTCGACCCGAGGCGTCCGTGCGCCGTTACAAAATGCCAGATGGTCACGATGGCGTGCATTAGCGGCTATACTTCACCGAGCGGGGCAGGTTTCCTCTTGCTCAATGGCCAGCATGTCGACAAAGTTAGTTAAGATTACGATCCTGAGCGGACAAGTTGGCCACTTCGAGCGAACTCGCGGACATCTGAGTCGATGAGGGGCCCATGAAGATCTCCGCCAAGGCCGAGTATGCCTGCCTGGCGATCCTCGCGCTGGCCAGGCCCCGGCCCGACGACGCTCCGGTCAGGATTCGTGAGATCGCCGAGTCGAACGCGATCCCCGAGCGTTACCTCGTCCAGATCCTCCTCCAGCTCAAGGGGGCCGGGCTGGTCCACAGCACGCGAGGGGCGGCGGGAGGATATCGGCTCGCCAGGCCGGCGGGCCAGATCTCGCTGGGCGAGGTCCTGACCGCGATCGACGGCCCCGGCGAGCCCCCTCGCGAGTCGAACGAGCCCGCCGCGCGGGTGCTCGCGGCCGTCTGGGAGCACATCCGCGCCGCGGAGAAGGCCGTGCTCGACCAGACCTCGATCGCCGAGCTTTGCCAGCGGACCGCCCCCCACGAATGGATCATCTGACCGTCATTGCCCCGATCGATCCCCAGCATTTTGCTCCTACTTACCGAACACTTCACGAATTGTCGGGAGACCTGACCATTTCTGGGACGACCGCACGGGCCTCGGACGGACTGATTTCTCCCTACGGTGGGACGCTTGTCGACCTGATCGTCGACGACGCACGGGCCTCGGAGATGAAGGCAACGGCCGGGGAACATGCCGGCCTGACGCTCGACGAGCGGGGGCTCTGCGACCTCGAACTGCTGGCCGTCGGGGGCTTCTCTCCGCTCCGGGGCTTCCTCGGCCGGGCCGATTACGAGCGGGTCGTCGCCGAAGGCCGGCTGGCCGACGGCACCCTCTGGCCGCTCCCGATCACGCTCCCGGTCACGCCCGGCGACGGCGTGGAGGTAGGCAGGCCGCTGGCGCTCCGCGACGTCTATGGCAACCTGCTCGCCTTCCTCCACGTCGAGGAAAT
>JAJYDH010000612.1 GCA_021777685.1 Planctomycetota bacterium
CGGAGAAGTTCGAGCTCCAGCCCCTTCGCGTCGGAGGCCGCGTCCACGCTCGCCAGCCCGGCGAGCGCGGCCAGATGGCGCGGGTCGCCCGTCAGGCGATGCAGCTCCCAGAGGACGGCCCGCGCCTCCTCGGGCCGATCCTCGACGGTCAGGAGGTAGACAAGCCGGGATCTCGGGGCCGGGAGCCTCGTTTCCTGTGTCCGAGAGCAGCTAGCGAGTGGTCTCTTGTTCAGAATCCTCCGCGCCGTCATGCCGTCCTCCGCCGTGCACCCTGGAGATTTTTTTTGAGATTTTAATTTCCTTGCCCGGCTTGCGCGTGATAAAAAACGAGAGCCTATCTCCAATCGCCTCTTCCAGTATTACCCTCTCAAAGACTGGAGACTCTCCATGCTGCGCGCTCCGAGGCGGGGTTTCACCCTCATCGAATTGCTGGTCGTCATCGCCATCATCGCCGTGCTGATCGCCCTGCTGTTGCCCGCCGTCCAGGCGGCGCGCGAGGCCGCCCGGCGGTCGCAGTGCATCAACAACCTGAAGCAGTTGGGCATCGCCCTGCACAACTACCACGACTCGAAGGGGGCGCTCCCCCCAGGCGCGATGCGCGACGACACCTGGAGCGACTGGTCCTACCTCACGATGCTCCTCCCTTACGTCGAGCAGGCCAATCTCTTCAACGCGATCAACTTCAACCTCACCGCCACCAACGCCGGGGCGCAGCCGGGGGCGGTCCAGAACTCGACGGTCCAGCGGGCCGTCATCAGCGGCTACCTCTGCCCCTCGGATCGGGACAAGCTGACCAACCTCGAGGGCCACAACAACTATTACGGCAACTCGGGCTCGTCGCCCGAATCGTTCGACGTCCTGGACAACTTCTTCGGCGTCTTCGGGGTCTCCGACCGGACCAAGGCCATCAGCCTGAGGGACATCAGCGACGGGACGAGCAACACGGCCATGGTCTGCGAACGAGTCAAGGGGATCGGCACCAACCCGGGCATCCTCGACTCCACCAGGCCCACCTCCACGGTCTCCAGCCTGAGCACGATACCGACCCCACAGAACACGCCCACCCCCGCGTACACCGCGTGCCTGGCCGCCAGCCCGTACGGCACCGGGGCGACCCTCTACACCGCCGGATTCGCCAACGGGCAATACTGGCACATCGGCTATGCTTCGACCGCCAGATACGTCCACATCATGCCCCCGAACACCTGGAGCTGCGGCTTTGGCGGTTCCGGCGGGGCCATGCATGGCGTCCAGGGGACGAGCAGCCGGCATTCCGGCGGCGTCAACCTGCTGCTGTGCGACGCCTCGGTCCGCTTCGTCAAGCAGACGATCAACGTGTCCACCTGGTGGGCACTGGGCACCTCGTCGAACAACGAGGTGATCAGCGCCGACCAGTACTGATTCTCCCTCCGATCTCGCGATTCAACCCCCGCCCGAGGAACCGCCCGGGGCGGGGGCTGTTCTCTTCCGCTCGGCCGGGTCGGACCCTTCCCGGATGTCGATGACCCGATCGGCGGGCAGGGCCTTCCACGACCGGACGGCGCCGGAGGGCCAGTGGACCTCCAGTTCGTCGACCGTCGTCGCCGCGCCGAGTCCGAACGAGAGGGTCGGGTCGCTCGACGACAGGTAGCCGGTCCCGCCCGTGACCCATCGGGTCGAGGTTCGGCCCCCGGCCCGGCATGTGACCCTCGCGCCGACCGGCGTCGAGCCGGAGGCGACTCCTCGGAGCCGGACGCCCAGGTAATGGCCGGCCTCGGAGACGTTCCGGAGCACCGCCGGGGGCGCGTCGAGGTTCACGACGATCAGGTCGACGCGGCCGTCGGCGTCGAGGTCGCCCGCCGCCACGCCCCGGCCCACGACGGGCCTGGCGAAGTGCGGGCCGATCGTCGACGGGTCTGCCAGCCGGAATCGACCGCCGCCCAGCCCCCGGAAGAAGTGGGGCACCTGCGCCATCGGACGATCATTCCACGGCTGGTCATCGACGTGCCCGTTGGACACGAACAGGTCGAGCTTGCCGTCGTTGTCGGCGTCCAGCGATACGGCCCCGAAGCCGGTCACGGTCCGCCCCGGAGCGTCCAGGCCCGACCGCGCGATCACGTCCTCGAAGAGGCCGCCGCCGAGGTTCCTGGCCAGGGTGTCGGGCTCGTTGAGGAAGTTGGTGTGGAAGATGTCAATCCGGCCGTCGCCGTCCAGGTCGTCGGCCACCACGCCCATGCTCGCGGTGGCATGCCCGTCCGCGTCGTAGGCCAGCCCCGAGGTGACGCCGATCTCCTCGAACCGCAGGCCGCCCAGGTTCCGGAAGAAGAAGTTGGGCACGGCGTCGTTGGCCACGAACAGGTCGAGCTTGCCGTCGTCGTCGAGGTCGGCGATCGCCAGCCCCAGCCCCTGGCCCCGGGGCAGGTCGAGCCCGGCCGACCCCGCGACGTCGGTGAAGGTCCCGTCGCCGTTGTTGCGGAACAGGTGGTCGAACTGCGGGCGGTACATCCCGGGCGGGCAGTGCATCACGCGGCCGGCCGAGTCGCGGCAGGGGGTCGTCGTGGTCGGGTCGGCGTCGACGTAGGTGACGACGACGAGGTCGAGGTCGCCGTCGCCGTCGAGGTCGCCGAAGCCGCTCGCGGTGCACCAGCGGGAAGATCGGACGCCCGCCCGATCGGTCGCATCCTCGAACGTCCCGTCCCCCCGGTTCCGGTAGAGCACGGTCTGGCCGAACCCGGTCACGAACAGGTCATCATGCCCGTCGGCGTCGTAGTCTCCGACGGCGCAGCCCATCCCGTACCCCCGGCCTCCGACCCCGGCCCGGCCCGTGACGTCCTCGAACGTGCCGTCGCCCCGGTTCCGGTAGAGGGCATTGGGAGCGGGGGGATTGGCGGGGTCGACCGGCAGGCGGCAGCCGTTGACGAGATAGATGTCGAGCCGGCCGTCCTCGTCGAAGTCGATCAGGCCGACGCCTCCCCCCATCATGTCGGCGATGAACGCCGCCTCGGTGGCCCCGCGCTCGTAGCGGAAGTTCACGCCGGCCCGGCGGGTGATGTCCTCGAACCGGGGGCCCGGCCCTTCCGTCGAGGGCCGGGCGGCGAGGGTCGGCTCGGCGGCCTTCGAGGGCCCGAGGCGAGGCCGGCCGGCCGAGTGCGAGTGCGAGTGCGAGTGCGAGGGCGAGGCCGTCGGGATCGCGACCCCCGCGAGCTGGCTCAGGGACGACTGGGCGCCTGTCCGGGTCGGGTCGAGCCGGACCGTCTGCTCGTACCAGCCCCGGGCCTCGGGCAGGAGCCCCGAGTCTCGGCAGAGGTCGCCGAGCGTCTCGCAGAGTTCCGGGCTCCCTTGCCCCTCGGAGTTGAACTGGTAGAGGAGCGATTTCAGGCGACTCTGGCGGGCGGCGATCGCGGCGGCCCGGTCCAGTTCGGGGCGGGCGGCCTGGGGCTCTCCCTTCCGGATGAGGGCCTGGCCCAGCCGATACAGGGCGATCCGGTTGTCGGGGTCGGCCTCGATCGCCTTCCGGAGGCAGGCCAGGGCCGCGTCCTCACGGCCGGCCGCCAGCTCCGCCCGACTCTTGACCTCCCACCACTGCCCTCGATCCTTCGGCCGCGAGGGCTCGGGGCCGAGCGC
>JAJYDH010000613.1 GCA_021777685.1 Planctomycetota bacterium
GAAGGCCCACGCCAGCGTCGTCTACGCCGTCGCCTGGAGCCCGAAGGGCGACCTCCTCGCCACCGGCGGCGACGACAAGCTCGTCAAGTTCTGGGACCCGGCCGAGGGGAAGGAGCTTCGGAAGGGGGAAGGGCACGGCGGGGCGGTCTACTGCGTGGCCTTCCGACCCGACGGCGCCCAGCTCGCGACCGGATCGGTCGACAAGACGATCCGGCTCTGGAACGTCGCCGACGGCAAGGAGGCACGCAAGCTCGACGGCCACCCCGACGACGTCTACGGCGTGGCCTTCAGCCCCGACGGCAAGAAGCTCGCCTCGGTCGGCTACGCCGGCAACCTGCTGACCTGGGACGTCGAGAGCGGCAAGGCCCTGACCCGCCAGAAGGTCGCGCCCGGAGTGATGACCTACGGGATCGCCTGGAGCCCCGACGGGAAGCTGCTCGCCGTCGCGGGTTCGGACAACAAGATCTACCTTTTCAACGCCCCGTAAGATGAGCGAATTTGTAGGGCGAGTGAGCGGCAGCGAAACCCGCCAGGGCTCGGCGAGGCCGTCTCCGGCGGGTTTCGCTACCGCTCACCCGCCCTACAAGGGAGGGTCGGCAAAGACCGGCACCCTGGCGTAGAGGGCTTCGAGCCGGCCTTCATACGACCGGAGGATCTCTCGGCGGCGGACCTTGAGCGTCGCCGTCAACTCTCCCGCCTCGACCCGGAGCGGCCGGCCGAGCAGGAGGAAGGCGCGGACCCGTTCGGGCTGGCTGACGGCCTCCATGATCCGGTCAACCCGCTCGGCGAAGAAATCGCGGATCGGACCGGATCTGATGATGTCGTCCTCGACGTCGATCGGGCATCCCAGCTCGGCGGCCGTGGCCGAGAGCGCCGCGAAGTTCGGCACGATCAGGGCCGAGACGAACGGCTTGCGGTCGCCGTGGACGATGGCCTGGTCGATGTACGGATCATCGGTCAGGAGACGTTCCAGCAGGGCCGGGGCGATATTCTTGCCGCAAGACGTGATGATGAGGTCTTTCTTGCGGTCGGTGATCCTCAGGTAGCCGTCCTGGTCGATCGTCCCCACGTCGCCGGTGTGCAGCCAGCCGTCGACGATCGCGGCCTTCGTCGCCTCGGGGTCGTCCCAGTAGCCGAGCATGACGTGAGGCCCGCGCGTGAGGATCTCCCCGTCGTCGGCGATCTTGATCTCGACGCCGGGGATCGCCCGGCCGACCGATCCGAGCTTCTGGGCTCCCGGGCCGCTGTAGGTGATGACGGGCGAGGACTCGGTCTGTCCGTACCCCTCCAGGAGAGTGATGCCGGCCTCGGCGAACCCTTCGGCGACCGGCAAGGGCAGGGGGGCGCCTCCGGACGTGAGCATTCGCAATGTCGGCCCGAAGACGGCCCGGAGACGTCCGGCCCGATCCTCGGGCGTGAGGTGTTCAACGCTCGCCCAGACCTTGTCGTAGAACCGGGGGACCGAGTTCATCCGGGTCGCCCCGACCGCCTGGAAGTCGGCGATGATGGTGTCCATCGACTCGGCCAGGCAGAGGGTCGCGCCGACGAGGGCGGTCGCGTAGTGGTCGCAGGTCCGGGCGTAGATGTGGCTGAACGGGAGCCAGCTCAACTGGACCTCGACGGGGCCGGTCTCCAGCAGGACGCCGCACATCTCGGCGTTGGAGAGCAGGTTGCCGTGCGAGAGCATCACTCCTTTCGGATTGCCGGTCGTCCCGCTCGTGTAGATGATCGTGGCCAGGTCGTCGGGGCCCAGCTTCGACTCACGACGTAGGACCTCGGCCGTCGCCTCGGCGTCCTTCGCGCCCCGATGCATCAGCCCCTCCCAGGGCAAGACGGGCAGACGATCATCGACCCGGATGGGATCGAAGGCGATGAGAAACCGGAGATCGGGCAGGGTGTCGAGCGACGCCAGCACCTTGTCGGCCTGGGCCTGGTTGCTGACGAAGACGGCCTTCGACCGGCTGTGTCGGAGCTGGTATTCGACCTGGGCGGCCGAGAGCGGGGCATGGAGCGGCACGTTCACCGCGCCGGCGGAGAGGATGGCGATGTCGGCGACCGGCCATTCGTGGCGGTTCTCGGAGAGGATCGCCACGGAGTCGCCCGGCCCGATCCCCAGGCCGATCAGGCCGGCGGCCGCGCGGTCGGCCCGGCGTCGATACTCATCCCAGGAGACATCGTGGAAGAGGCCATGTTGCTTGAAGCGCAGTGCCGGGCGACGGCCGAGCCGCCCGGCGATCGCCCGGTACGCGCCCGGGAGGTTGGGATGGTCCATTCCGGGCTCCCGTCATGACCGATCAGGACTCGCACGACTCGAAGAGGGTCGCCACGCCCTGCCCCTGGCCGACGCACATCGTCGCCAGGCCGAATTTCGCCCCCTCGTCGCGCATCCGGTGCAGGAGCGTCGTCGCGACCCGGGCTCCGCTGGCGCCGAGGGGATGGCCGATCGCGATCGCGCCGCCACGGGTGTTGACCTTCTCCTCGGAGATCCCCAGGAGTTTCAGGACCGAGAGCACCTGGACGGCGAAGGCTTCATTCAACTCGATGCATCCGACGTCTCCAAGCGAAATCCCCGCGCGAGCGAGGGCTTTGTGGACCGCCGGGACCGGCCCGATCCCCATCTCGGCCGGGTCGACCCCCGCCACGGCCATCGACCTGATCCGCGCCATCGGCTTCAGCCCGAGGTCCCTGGCCCTGTCCTCCGACATGATGAGCAGGGCGGCCGAGCCGACGTTGATCGGCGAGCTGTTGCCCGCCGTGACCGACCCACCGGCCGGGTTGAAGGCGGGCGGCAGGGCCCCCAGGGCCTCCAGCGAGGTCTCGCGGCGGATGCACTGGTCGGATTCGAGAAGCACCTTCCGCCCGGAATCGTCGCGGCCCCAGGTCGGGACGATCTCCGCGCGAAACTTGCCCGAGTCGGTCGCCTCGGCGGCGAGCTGGTGGCTCCGCAAGGCGAACTCGTCCTGCCTCTTGCGGGAGATCCGGTACTTGGCGGCGAGGTACTCGGCCGTCAGCCCCATGTTCATGACGGCCTCGCCGTGCCGGGCGTTCAGGCCGGGGAACGGCGTGTAGTCCTTGGACATGGGCACATGGTCCATGTGCTCGACCCCGCCGGCGATCTGGACGTCCTCGCAGTGCGCGGTGACGCTCATGGCGGCGTCGTTGATCGCCTGGAGGCTGGACGCGCAGTTCCGGTTGATCGTCACGCCGCCCGTCTCGATGGGCAGGCCGGCGACCAGCGAGGCGATCCTCGCCACGTCGAAGCCCTGCTCCCCCTGCTGCTGGACGCAGCCCCAGCGGACGTCCTCGATCAGCTTCGGGTCGACGCCCGTACGCTCGACCAGCGATCGCATCGCGAACGCCGAGAGGTCTTCCGCCCGGACGTCGCGAAAGTAACCCGTGTCCGACGACGCCCGGCCCACCGGCGTCCGCAAGGCATCGATGACCACCGCGTATCTTCTATCGGGAAGTCCCTTTATTTTGTCGATTACAAAGGGAAACTTCTGAAGAGTTGTTATGATTATGTCTTTTCCCGTCGTCAGCGCATCGGCTAATTGGTCGCTGTCTTTGTCGATTCTCTCGACCACCCCCTGCTTGTG
>JAJYDH010000614.1 GCA_021777685.1 Planctomycetota bacterium
GGGCCAATCCGCCTCGAACAAACGCACCTGGGGCGTCTTCTGCCCGCTCCACGCGCTCCACGGAGCCCGGAGCTGGGGCGCGGGGGACTTCGGGGACCTGGAAGCGCTGATCGACTGGACGGCCGGGCTCGGCGGCGGGATCGTCGCGACCCTGCCCATGCTGGCCTCGAACTTCGACGGCCCCTCGCCGATCATCAGCCCGTACTCGCCGACGTCCCGGCTGTTCTGGAACGAGTTCTACCTGGACATCGACCGGATTCCCGAGCTGGCGACGTCCCAGGCCGCCCGGGACCTGCTCCGGTCGGACGAGGCGTCGCGAGAGTTCGAAACGCTCCGGTCGTCCGGGCTGGTCGAATACGGCCGGCAGATGCGATTCAAGCGGGTCGTGCTCCAACTCCTGGCCGACGAACTCGTGGCGAACGAGGGACCTCGATTGAAGGCCCTCGAAGCCTTCTGCGCCGCCAATCCCGAGGTCGAGCGGTACGCCTTCTTCCAGGCGGCGGGCGAGCGGCACGGGCGAGACTGGCGGGCCTGGCCGGCTTCGCTGGAAAATTCCCCGGGAAATCCCGACATCGACCCCCGGGCCGCTTTCTATCACATGTACGTCCAGTGGCTCGCGGACGACCAGCTCCGCGACCTGGCCTCGAAGGCCCGCGAGAAGGGGCTCGACTGGTATCTCGACTTCCCCGTCGGCGTCGACTTCAACAGCTTCGACGTCTGGCGGAATCGCGAGGTCTTCGCGACCGGGGCCAGCGTCGGCTGCCCGCCCGACCCGGTCTTCACGAAGGGGCAGCACTGGGGCTTCCCGCCGCTCCACCCCGACCGCCAGCGAGAGCAGGGCTACGCCTACCTGATCGCCTCGTTCCGGAACCACCTCCGCCACGCCAACGCCCTGCGGATCGACCACGTCATGGGCCTGCATCGCCTCTTCTGGATTCCCGAGGGGGCCGAGGCGAAGGACGGGGCGTTCGTCTCCACGCCGGCCGAGGAGATCTACGCCATCCTCTCGGTGGAGTCGCACCGCCACTCCGCCTGGCTCGTCGGCGAGGACCTGGGGACCGTGCCGCCCGAGGTCGAAGGGGCGATGAAACGGCACAACGTCCGGGGGATGTACGTCGTCCAGTACGAGGTCCGGCCCGACGACGCCCGGCCGCTCCGCGAGGTCCCCGAGGAGACCGTGGCCGGCGTCAACACCCACGACATGCCCCCCTTCGCCGCCTTCTGGGGGGGCCTCGACCTCGACGACCGGCTGGACCTCGGCCTCCTCGACCGGGAGCGCCTCGAGGCCGAGAAGTTGGTCCGCGACGAGCAGCGGCGGGCCGTCGTCAAGTTCCTCCGGGCCGAGGGGATGCTCGCGGCCGACGCCTCCGACGACCGCTCGGTCCTCCAGGCGACCTGGGATTGGCTCGCGGCCTCGCCCTCGAAGGTCCTCCTGCTCAACATCGAGGACCTCTGGCTGGAGACCGAGCCCCAGAACACGCCCAACACCTACGACGAGCGGCCCAACTGGCGGCGGAAGCTCCGCCTGGCCTTCGAGCAGTTCTCCGCCGACCCCGCGATCGTCCGGTCGCTTTCTCGCGTGGACGGCCTCCGATCGGAGCCGGCCAGGGTCCCGGCGACGGTCGAGCCGGGAGCGTCGGAGTCGCCCCGGGACGAGTCGCCTTCTCGCTGACGATGGCCCTCGGGATTGTAATCCGAAATCTGGGATTTCAGATCTGGGATCTCAGATCGGAGGGTCAAAGCGGGGCAATTCAACAGGGCACGGGCGAGTCGACGTCGACGGCCGAAGGGCCGGCCCCGGTGTTCCCGGGGCCGGCCCTCGATAACTTCGACTCTTCCGGCCGCCCGGCTCAGTTGCCCGGGGGCAGAGGGGGCAAGGACGACTCGGCGGGCAGGGGCGGGAGGTTCATGGGCGGGAGGTCCTTGATCTCCTCGGCCGGGGGCCTCGGGGCGGTCCCCGCGGCCCGGGAGACGCCGGGGTCGGTGGGGAGCGGCGGCAGCATCCCTCGTCCTCGCGAGAGGAAGTTGGGCTCGCCGGCCGGGACCGTCGGGGCCGTCGGGGTCGGCGGGTTGCCGAGGGGGCCGACCGGGGCCGGGAACGGTGCCTTGGGCCCGTCGGTGCCGGCGTTGGGCGGCGGGTTCGCCGGCAGGGAGTCGGGCAGCGGCGGCCCGTTGATCGGCTGGGGCCGGTACGAGCCGTCGAGCGGCACGTGGAACTGGCCGTGGGCGGCCCGCTGGTCGCCGGCCTGGATGTAAGCCTTCCTCGGCGACGGGCCCTCGGCGACCGCGATGTTGTCGTAGGCCAGCAGCGTCCCCTTGGCCTCCTCGAGGGCCGCGATCGACGTGTTGTAGCTGGTCTTGTACTGGGCCTCCTGGGCGATCGCGTTGGCATACTGGCTGACGGCGTCGAGGAGGCGGTCGATCGTGATCCGGCCTTCCTCATAGAAGGCCCGCTGGGCCTCCAGCCGCTGCTGGGCGGCGGCCCGGAGCCGCTGGGCGGTCCGGAACTGCTTGTAGTTGGCGTCCACTTCGAGGAAGAAGCGGGCCAGGGAGTGGGTCGTCTGGTGGACGATCTGCTGGAGGAACGCCCGCTGCCTGAGGAGCTGGTACTGCGCCTGTCGGGTGTTGGCCAGCGGGGCCCGGAAGCCGATCGGCATCGCGAACGTGAAGCCGACCTGCCACTGGTTGAAGTCCTTGTAGGTCTGGGCCAGCGTGTTCACGCCCCTGGCGGAGTTCAGCCGGGAGGTCTGCGGGTTGACTGCGGAGAGGCCCGCCCCGGTCATGACCGCCTCGGCCTGGTCGAGCTGGTGGCCGAGGCCGTTGAACTGGTAGAGGGCCTGGAGATTCAACTGCGGGAGGAGCTGGTTCCGGGCGAGCAGGAGCTGAAGCTCGGTGAGCCGGACCAGGAGCTGCTGCTGGACGATGTCGGGCTGGAAGGCGAGCATCTGGGCCAGGCTGGTCTCCCAGTCGGGCTCGAGCCGGGCTTCCGTCGGGGCGGTGTCGGGGACGATCCGGCGATTGTCGGCCGGGGGCAGGCCGAGGATGTTCCGGAGCTGCCGCTCGGTCGTGATGACGTCCGAGGTGGCGCTGACCAGGTTGAGCTTGAAGTTCTCGAGCTGCTGCTCGGCCTCGGCGACGTCGGCGGTGGTGGCCCGGCCGACCTCGAGCTCGGCCCGCTCTCGCCTGAGGATCTCCTCGCCGAGCTTGACGGCGGTCTCGCGGCTCCAGAGGGCGATCTGCTGCTGCGAGAGCGACCAGTACTGCTGCTCGATCGACCGGACGTGCGCCATGATGGCGGCCTTGAAGTTCCAGACCGAGGCGTCGGCGTTGAGCCGGGCGATGACGATGCTCGCGCGGTTGGCCTCCAGGCCGCTGGGGGCCTGGGCCGTGCCGCCGAGCAACGGCTGGGTGATCTGGAGGTTGGTGTTGGTCGTGTAGGCCGACGGCGTGGCGTTGGCCGGGCTGTTCGAGTACAGGTAGGTGACGTTGTGCTGGATCTGCAAGACCGCACCGGTGGCGGTCCGCTTCTGCAACTGCGACTGGAAGGTCGCCCCGTCCTGCACGAAGAGGAGCGGGGACCGGACCGCGGTGGGG
>JAJYDH010000615.1 GCA_021777685.1 Planctomycetota bacterium
GTCGCCCAGGCGACCCTGGGGCATCGCCGGGGAGAGCCGAGTCCGATCGCCGCCCAGACCGCCGAGGGGAGCCCCAGCCCGATCGACAGCTCGACCGGGTTGGCGAGGGCCCAGGCGAGGTAACTCCTCGGGTATTCCACATAAAACCGGCCGTGGTTCCGCTGGTTCGCCCACCAGACCGCGAACGGATTCGCCGAGGTCGCCGCCCACCATCCGAGCGTCCCCGCCAGGAATCCGGCTCCCGTCGCCAGGATCGAGGCCGCCCGGCGAGATGGGGTTAACCCCGGCGCGGACGCCAGGATCAGGGCGACCACCAGCCCGACCGGCAGGAACGCGAGCGTGAATTCCATCCCCGCCGCCATCACCAGGCCCGAGCCCGCGCACAGGAGCATCCCCCGGGCCGATCCCGGGCGCCCCGCCCACGCGGCGAGCGCCAGGGCCGAGGTCGAGAGCAGGGGGAACGCGGTGTCGGCCGTCGGCTGGAACATCAAGGCCGAGGGGACCAGCGGCCAGAGCGCGGCCGAGGCCCAACTCGCCGGCGAGGACAGGCCGGCCCTCGCCAGCAGGTAGAGCGGCACGACCGTCAGGGCGCAGGCGAATAGCGTCAAGGCGCCGGTCAGGGCCAGGGCCGAGGCGTCGGCGCGAGGCAGGCCCTCCGACTCGCGAAAGGCCCGGATCGCCGCCGAGACTGAGGGGGGCGAGAACTCGACGACCGCCTTCGACGCCGCCGGGCTCGCCTCCATCGCCCCCAGGATCGCCCGGCTGGCCAGGAACAGGCCGGGCGGGTGCGTGCCGACGTGCAGCGCGTCCTGCCTCGCGATCCAGGCCGGATAGTCGGCCAGGAACCGGGCGGGGTCGGCCATCTGCGTCTTCGCGACCGTGTAATACCCGCTCGAACCGGGGGCGATCAGGGCGATGATCCACTTCGAGAGCCCGTAACCCTCGGGCGCCCCCTCCTGGACGACCCCCTGGACCGCGACCGAAGCGACCGCCAGCCCGACCAGCCAGGCCGCCTCTCGCCGGGGGCCATCCCCGCGCGAGAGCGCCCGGAACCCGGCCGCGACCAGCCCGCAAAAGCAGGCGACGCCCGCGATCGCCCCGAGCAAGGGCAGGGCCGCCGGCCCGACCTTGATCCGCGGCCATTCCCACTCGCCGGGCACTCCCAGCGGGAACCACCCCGACCGGAGCCCGACGGCGAAGGTCGCAACCAGCGCGGCCTGGGCCGCGACCACGAATAAGGGGAGTCGTCGCATGGGCTCGATCTTAGCGACCGGGCGGTCGGGGGTCGAGCGGCCGAAAAAACCGGGCGGTGGGTTGAGGCATCGCCCCCGGAATGGTGTTATCCTCAACCGGCGCCAACATATTGTGGCAATACCGCCTGATGAGCCATGAGCTGCGGCAAGGGCGATCTTTCTGACCCCCTCTCCCCTTGTGGGAGAGGGCCGGGGAGAGGGGTCATTCATCGAGGTTGAAGCCCCGAACCCCTCACCCCAACCCTCTCCCACAAGGGGAGAGTGAGCCAGAAGATAAGAACGGCGCACGGTCAAAGGCTCATTCGACGGTCTTGCCTCTTTGGTCCCCTTTCCCGTCCACCGCCGGCCGCCGGAGAGCCCGCATCATGCATTTCGAAGATCTCGACCGGGCAACCGCCCCGAAGGACGGCCCCGACGCCGGCCCCTGGCACAAGGACCTGACCCGCTATCACTGGTTCGTCCTGGTCGTCGCCGCGCTCGGGTGGCTCTTCGACACGATGGACCAGCAGCTCTTCAACCTGGCGAGGAAGCCCGCCATCACCTATCTGCTCCACGCCAGCCCGGGCGACCTGAACATCGACAAGTATGCCGGCTACGCCACGACCATCTTCATGATCGGCTGGGCGCTGGGCGGGCTGGCCTTCGGCATCCTCGGCGACCGGATCGGCCGGGCGAAGACGATGCTCCTGACGATCCTGCTCTACTCGCTGTTCACCGGCCTGAGCGCCCTGTCGACCGGCTTCTACGACTTCGCGTTCTACCGGTTCCTGACCGGCCTGGGCGTCGGCGGCGAGTTCGCGGTGGGCGTCTCGCTGGTGGCCGAGGTCATGCCCGACCGGGCCCGGCCGATGGCCCTGGGCTGGCTCCAGGCGCTCTCGGCGGTCGGCAACATGCTGGCGGCGGTCCTGAGCATCGGCCTGGGCGAGGCCGAGAAGTCCGGCATGATCGACAGCGCCTGGCGGGCCATGTTCGTCATCGGCGTCCTGCCGGCGCTGCTGTCGCTGTTCATCTTCAAGAAGCTCAAGGAGCCCGAGAAGTGGAAGGCCGCCAACGCCCGGCGACTGGCCGAGCGCGAGTCGGGCGTGGTCGGCGAAGGGGAGAAGCTCGGCTCGCTGACCGAGCTGTTCACCGACCCGAGGTGGCGGCGGAACACGATCGTCGGCATGCTCCTGGCGTTCGCCGGGGTGGTCGGCCTCTGGGGGATCGGCTTCTTCAGCTTCGACCTGATCCGCACGGTCTTCAACGCCCACTTCACCGAGATCGGCGTGAAGCAGGGGCTCGAAGGCGACGCGCTCAAGAAGTTCGTCGGCGGCAACCTGACGTTCTGGTCCGGGGTGACGTCGTTCCTGCAGAACCTGGGCGCGTTCTTCGGGATCTACGCCTTCAGCCGGATCACCGCGCACACCGGGCGGAAGCCGGCGTTCGCGCTCTCGTTCGTCCTGGCGATGGGCGCGACGGCCTTCACCTTCTGGTTCCTGGACAGCTTCTACGAGATCTTCTGGATGATCCCGATCATGGGATTCTGCCAGCTCGCGCTCTTCGGCGGCTACGCGATTTACTTCCCCGAGCTGTTCCCGACCCGCCTGAGGAGCACCGGGACGTCGTTCTGCTACAACGTGGGCCGGCTGATCGCCGCCGCCGGCCCGTCGGTCCTGGGCCTGCTGACCAGCCAGGTCTACGCCGGCTACAAGAGCGTCGACCCCGCCCTGCCGTTCCGCTATGCCGGCGTGACCATGTGCGCCGTCTTCCTGATCGGCCTGGCCGCCTTGCCCTTCGCCCCCGAGACCAAGGGGAAGCCGCTGCCGGAGTGAGGCCGGATCGCCGGAATTCTTCGAGGTTGTCACGCGACGCGAGGTGCCGGGCCGCGTGACAACCCGCCGAATCTACTTCTTCGGCTCGGCTACCGTCCTGAACTTCTCCAGCAGCGCGTCACGGAACGCCTTCTCGTCGAGCATCGCCCCGCCCTCCTGGGACGAGATCGACCACATGAAGTCGACCCACTCGCGGAGCATCGCGTCGCGCCGGGCCGGGGTGATGGCGGTGCTGTCGGCCTGGCCCGGCGGCCCGGCGTTCCCCGACGGCGAGTTGATGGCCGAGAGCGACCGGGCCGTGAAGGCGTACTGGAGCGTCGTGTTCAGGAAGCTGTTGAGCAGCGAGTTCGCCCGGTCGACCTCGATGGTCTTCTTGACGATCGGGTTCCGGCCCACGATCAGGCGGTCGCCGGGGAACACCTGGAGGTTGGCCCTCGCGTCCCCCTTTTGGATCGCGTCGAGGTCGATCTTGTAATCCTTCGCGGGCTTGCCGCCCCGGGCCGGGCGATAAAGATGGATGTCCGCCGGCT
>JAJYDH010000072.1 GCA_021777685.1 Planctomycetota bacterium
CACCATTCCAGGGAGTGGAGTCCTCGATATGAAGAAAGTGTTCACAACCGGCCAGGTCGCGAAGATCTGCAAGGTCGCGCCCCGGACCGTGAGCAAGTGGTTCGACTCGGGCCGCTTGCGAGGATATCGGATCCCCGGTTCTCAGGACCGGCGAATCCCCCGCGAGCATCTCCTTCGGTTCCTCAAAGAGCACGGCATGCCGCTGGGCGACCTGGAGGCCGAAGTCTACCACAAGATCCTGGTCGTCGGCGCCGACGCCCCGATGCTCGGCAACCTCCGCGAGCATCTCCGCGAAGGCGACGACTTCCGGATCGAGACCGCCGCCTCGGGCTTCGAGGCCGGCATCCGCGCCGAGAGCTTCCACCCGGATTGCATCATCATCGACCTGGCCGTCGGCCGGATCGAGGCCGGGCAGATCGCGCAGAACCTCCGCAAGAGCCAGGACCATGTGACCACCATCCTCGTCGCCCTCACCAGCGACGAGCCCAACGAGGACATCTACAACCTCGGGTTCAACGACGCCTTCAAGAAGCCGTTCGACGGTGCCCTGCTCGCCGAGCGGGTCCGCCGCCTGATCTCGCAGAAGAAGGCCGACGAACCTTGATCCGGGCCGACACCTGACCGGGACAAAAAACTCGTGCCCGAGGCCGATCTCCTCCAGGGGATCGGCCTCGGGCACGTCTCATCTCACCCGGAGGAATCTCCGCATCACCGAGGGCCGGGGCCACCGCCGGGCGGACCTCCGCGCGGGCCTCACGGACGTCGTCCGCCGCCCGGAGGGACTCCGCCGGGACCGCGCCGGCGTGCCGCCTGGAGTGTGGACTTCTGCTCGTCGTTGAGGATCTTCTCCAGCCGGGCGTCCACCTCGGCCTGGAGCTTCTCGACCTGCGACCTCTGCTCGTCCGAGAGGTCCAGACGCTCCTGGAGCATCGGCGAGAGGACTTCACCGGGCCTCGACGGCGGGCCGCCAGGACCACCGAAGCCGGGACCGCCTCGGTCTTCGATGTGTTCCTTCTCGCCGAGTGCGTCCAGCTCGGCCTTCGTGACCGTCCCGTCCTTGTCGGCGTCGGCCCGGCCGAAGAGGCGGACGAGTCGGTCGTCGGTCAATTCCGCCCTGGTCAGCTTGCCGTCCTTGTTGGCGTCGAACGCCATCATCCGCGATTCAAGGTCGGAGACGTCGGCCGATCTCGACAGACCGCCGCCCGGCCCGCCCGGCGGCTGGGCGGTCGCGATCGCCCCGACGCTCCACGCGATCCCGATCGCCATCAACCCGGTCGTAATCCGCATGAGAATCCTCTTCGGTCTGGGGGATTGGAGAGAGTCGCCCTGGCCCGGATCAGCGACGGGCCCGCTCATCCGGGGTCCGGCCGAGGATGATGTCGAACCTCGCGGACAGCTCGCCCGTCTTCGAGCCCTGGATGGGATTGAACTCGGTCTGGAGCAATTCCCGGTCGAAGATGCCGATCCCTTCGAGGACGACGTGGTCGACCTTATTGCCTGGGTGGCCGGCGATGTTGATCTGCGAGGTCAGCAGCTCTCGCTCGCCCCGTTTCACCTTGAAATGGATGTGCGGGGCCGGTCGTCCCGGATACGGGACCGGCTTGATGGTCCGGAACCGATATTCGCCGGTTGTCCCGGTCGTGAACCGGCCGAAACCCTGGAAGTTCCTGTCCTGCTGGTCCTTCTTGGACTCGCTGTCGCCCGAGTGGAGGTAGACCTGGTTCGCGTCGCACTGCCAGATCTCGATCGTCACGTCGCGGACGGGGCTGCCCGACGAGGTCAGGACCCGGCCGGTCAGGTGGGTGATCTCTCCGACGGCGGGCGTGATACTATCGTTGATGATGATCAGGTCGTTGTCCCGGTCCAGCGGGAGCCGGTCGGGGTAGAACGGCCCTTCGGTCCTCGACGGGGTCTCCGCCAGGTCCGAGGCGAAGGCACCTCGGGCGGTGAAGTAGGCGGCCCCGGTCGCGATCGAACCGAGGAAGGCGCGGCGACTCTGGCTCGACTGGCGGGAACTCATGGGGGCGTCCTCATCCGGGTGATCTCGACCCCGTCGCTCGATCGGGCGGGGCCTCGCGGTCTCCCGGAGTATAAATCTCGCGGACGCCGAAAGTCCTTTTAGATTTGTAAAGCCGACGGGACTCCCTCGCGTCGGAGGAAGACACAGCCCATAATCGGTCGAGTCCATCCGGCCGGCCGATCGTCCTCCGATGCGGAACAGGGATGTCCGAGATTCCCCCGAAAGTCGAACGAATCTCCGACTCGCCGGGCTGGTGGACGCCTCGTCGGCTGGCCCTGGCGATCGGCGTCTTCGCGTCCCTCGCCGTCCTCCTGACGATCGGCGATCCGGGCATCACGATCGACGAACCGCTCGACGTCAGGCCGGGCCGGACCTACGTGGCCACGCTCAGGGCTCGCGGGCTCTCGTTCTTCGACCGGGCGACCGTCGACGCCGTCTTCCGCGACAACGCGGAGCATCCCCCGCTGGGCCGCTGGCTCCTGGGGATCGCCTCGACCCTCGGCGAGCCCTTCGAGATTCTCCTCCGGGGCGGGCGAGACCCGGTCGGCCTCTACATCCGGTCGGGTCGGCTGGCCCCGGCCCTGACGTTCGGGCTTCTGGTCGCACTCGTCTCCGCGACGGCCGGGCGCCGCTTCGGGAGGGCGGCGGGGGTGGTCTCGGGCCTCAGCCTGGTCCTGATGCCCCGGGTGTTCGCCCACGCCCATCTCGGGGCGCTCGACACCTTTATCGCGACCTTCTGGACGCTCGCCCTGTTCTCGGCGGTCCGCGCGATCGAGGGACCCCGGCCGGTACTCTGGATGGGCTGGGCCGGGCTGGCGTGGGGCCTGGCTCTCCTGACCAAGATCCACGCCTGGTTCCTGCCGCCGCTCGTCCTGGCCTGGGCGTTCGGAAGGCTCAAACCCGTCAAGGCGGTCCGGGCGTTCGCCGTCTGGAGTGCGGTCGGCCTCTCGACCTTCTTCGCGGGCTGGCCCTGGCTCTGGTATGCACCTGCAGATCGGCTCATGGCCTATCTCGGCACGGGGGTCGAGCGGGTCTCGATCCGCGTCCTCTACTTCGGCCAGGTCTTCGCCGACCGCGACGTCCCCTGGCATTACCCGTGGTTCTATCTCGCGGCGACGGTGCCCGTGGGATTGCTCGCCCTCGGGCTCTGGGGCCTGATCCGACGGGGGCCAGAACGCCGGTTCGAGCCGTTCGCGCTCCTCATGACGGGATCGATCGCGCTCTTCCTCGCGGTCTTCAGCACCCGAATTCCCGTCTACGACGGCGAACGCCTCTTCCTGGTCGTCTTCCCCGCGTTCGCGATCCTGGTCGGCCGGGGGTTCGGCTCGCTCTGGGACCGGACGGGCCGTAAGGGGAGGACGGCCCTGGTCGCCTTGATCGTCGCCCAGGGATATGGCGTGGTGATGCTCCACCCGTTCGGGCTGAGCTACTACAACGCGCTCGTCGGCGGCCTTCCCGGCGCGGAGCGGCTTGGCCTGGAATTGACCTACTGGGGCGACTCGGTCGACGCTCTCCTGCTCGACGAGCTGGCACGTCGGGCCGCCGAGGCAGAAACCGTCGCCCTGGCACCGACGCTCGCCCCCGACCAGGGCAAGGTGGCCACGACCCGCCAGCTCCTGAGCAAGAGCATCATCATCGCCGACCAGGACCAGGCAGGCCGCGCCGACTGGCTGGTCCTCTCGCGACGCACCGCCTACTGGCCGCCCGAGGCCCTCGAACGCCTGTCCCAGGCGCAGCCCGTTTTCACCCGAACTCGCCAGGGTGTGTGGCTTTCGGCGCTCTTAAAGCGCCCAAAATCCGTTTTCCCCTAGCCCACCCGCCAACTTCTTCTATAATACTTTCAGTTCAAATTGAAATCAGGACCCGCGGATGATCGGAGACCTCTCGCATTTCGACGTCGAAGGGGCGAGCCGGATGGTAGACGTCTCGACCAAGGACGTCACCGATCGGTCGGCCCGTGCCAGCGGGCTGGTCCGGATGGCACCGTCGACCCTCTCCTTGATCCTCGACCGGAAGCTGACGAAGGGAGACGTCTTAGCCGTCGCCAGGCTGGCCGGGATCATGGCGGCGAAGCGGACAGGCGACCTGATCCCGCTCTGCCACCCGCTGGGGATCGACGGCGTGACCGTGGATTTCGAGCCGGTCGACGAGGCTTCGGTGAAGGTGGAGGCCACCGTGACGGTGAAGGGGCGGACGGGAGTCGAGATGGAGGCCCTGACGGCCGTCTCGATCGCCGCCCTGACGATTTACGACATGTGCAAGGCAGTGGATCGGTCGATCGTGATCGACCAGGTCCGGCTCGAAGCGAAGTCGGGCGGGCGAAGCGGAGATTACCGACGAGGGGCGGATTGATCCGGCTCGTCGGTCGTCCCGGGCGATCAAGGGGACCGGAGGAGGGGTGGGGATGTCGATCGCTGCGACGCGGAAATCGGACGAGGTCGGCCGCAAGCTGACGGCGCTCTACGCGCCCATCGCCGCCGACCTGGTTGAGGCCGAGAAGGTCTTCAACGCCGAGCTGGCCAGCCGCTACCCGTTCGTCCAGACGCTCGTCGACCACTGCGCCGACTTCCGGGGGAAGCGGCTCCGCCCCGCGCTCGTCTTCCTGACCGCCAGGGCGTCCGGCGAGGTCAAGCCGGACCACGCGGTCCTCGCCGCCGTGGTCGAGATGATCCACACGGCGACGCTCGTCCACGACGACATCCTCGACGAGTCGATGATCCGCCGCCACGCCGCCACGGTCAACGCCGAGTGGGGGAACGAGGCGGCCGTCCTGATGGGCGACTACCTGTTCACCCACGCCTTCCACCTCGCCGCCTCGCTGGAGACGACCCTCGCCTGCCGCTGGATCGGCCACGCCACGAACCTCGTCTGCGAGGGGGAGATGCAGCAGGTCAGCAACCGGGGGAACTTCGACCTCGACGAGGAGTCTTACTTCTCGATCATCCGAGGCAAGACCGCCGAGCTAACCGCCGTCTCATGCCGGCTGGGGGCCCACTACGCGGGCGCCCCTCAGGCCACCGTCCGCTCGATGGAAGAATACGGCCGCGACCTCGGCGTCGCCTTCCAGATCGCCGACGACGTGCTCGACCTCTGGGGCGAGGAGCGGGCGACCGGCAAGAGCCTGGGCACCGACCTGGAGAAACAGAAGCTGACGCTCCCGCTGATCCGCCTCCTGGAGACCTCCGATCCCGAAACGGCCGCCTCGCTCCGCAACCTGCTGGCCGAGGCCAAGCCCGAGGACAGGCCGAGGGTCCGCGACCTCCTCGACCAGTCCGAGGCCCTCCAGTACGCCTGGGGCCAGGCCGAGCATTACGCCGAGAAGGCCGCCGCCGCCCTCGACGTCCTCCCCGATTCCCCGTCCAAGTCGGTGCTCCGGACGCTCACCCGCTACGTCGTGCATCGGTCCCACTGAGGGCGTCGAGCGGTCGGCCCCTCACCGGAACGATGAGGCGACCTCGGGCCTGAAGAGGATCACGAGCGACCAGACGCCCACCGGGATTCCCGCCATGCAGCAGAATCCAGCCCCGGCCATGATCGCGAAGCTGCCCGCCACCGAGAGCCAGTAACTCCGGAGCCGGAGCATACCATATCCCGCCCAGACCGCCGCCGCGCTGGCCACGGAGAGGCTCAGCAGCGTGAAGATGGTCAGCACGGCGTTTGCCGAATCCGGGCTGACGTTGGCCGATCCGGTCATCCCGGGGGCGAATCCCGCATTCGCGATGCCGGCGGTCTCCATGAAGGCATGCTGCTGCCTCGTCTCGTCGGTCAGCGGCGTGACGAAGCGGTCCACGTAGCCGAATCCCGCGATGAACAGGTTGGCGAACAGGCTGATCAGGCCGGTAGCGATCAGGGTGATCGCGGGGGCCCTGACCGCGAGGCGGGCCCGCTCGATCGTCGCGAAGTCATCGGTTGGCGGGAGATTCCTCGGAGCCGGCTCGACCGGTTCGGATGCCAGGATGAAGCCCGGCGCGGGCTCCGGCCGGGCCGACTCGGCCTTGGCGGCGTCGTCGGCCTTCCTCTCGCGCGAGACTTCCTTCTTCACGTCGAGGAACTTGGCGTAGAGCGTGAGGATCGCGGTGAGGACCCCGACGAGGCTCGCGATCACCGCGATTGCGTTCTTCATCGCTTCCATTCGAACCCTCCGTGACGAGCCAGCCCGGGCCTCCTCGAATGGACCCGACGCCGAGGGCGCGAGACGGCACGCCTCGGCGGGCGTCGCCCCCGTGCGAGGTCCAAATAAATGCCGAGTCTGGGATAAAACCGCAAGGGGAACGTCGACCTGAGAATCCGACCACCGCTCGTCAGACGCGAGCGGGGACGGTTCGCCAGGAGCCGCGAGGGGCGAGGTCGCCGCATTCGTCCGGGTGGATGGCGGCGGCGGCGACCCGGAGGCTGGCCTCCAGCCGTGGTCCGGGACGCGAGAAGTAGGCCGAGCCGTCCGTGAGGGCGACCCGCCCGTCGCGGACCGCCCGGAGGTCCTGCCACTCGCGACGGTCGAGGAGCATGCCGAGGTCCTCCTCGGTCCGGTCCATCGAGAATCCGCACGCCGAGATCAGGATGAATTCCGGGTCGACCCGGGCGACCTCGGCCCAGACCAGCCGCCTCGACGGCTCGCACGCCCTGCCGATCATCTCGCGACCGCCCGCGAGCGCGACGATCTCCGGGTTCCAGTGGCCCGAGCAGAACGGAGGGTCGAGCCATTCCAGGACCACGACCCGGGGGACCGGCTTCCCTTCGATCCGTTCGCCGATGAGAGTGGCTGTATCCCGAAAACCGCGGATCAGCCCCTCGGCGGCCTCGGAGGCGTCCAGCAACTCGCCCACCCGCCGGAACATCTCGAAGACGCCCTCCAGGTCGGTCGGGTTGACGCTCTCGACCGCCGGCCGGCCCGGCAGATTGGCCGCCGACCGCCGGACGGTCGCCTCGTTCACGGCGCAGACGTCGCACTGTTCCTGCGTCAGGATCAGGTCGGGACGAAGCTCGGCCAGGGTCGCATCATCGAGGTCGTACAGGCTCCCCTGTTGCTCCACCACCATCGCGTCGATCGCGGCGCTGTCGGCCCCCGACGGAATCCGGCTGGTGGTCAGATGCGGGAGCAGTTCCACGCCCGGCGGGTAATCGCATTCGTGCGTCACGCCCACCAACTCATCCCCCCGACCGAGGGCGCAGACCAGTTCGGTCAACGAGGGAAGCAGGCTGACGATGCGCATCGGTGCGGCTCCGCTGGGGATCGGTCATTCGGGGAAGAGGCGGGCGACATCGAGCGAGACGTCGGGGAAGGCGAGGGGGTGAATCCGCTGACCCGGCGTGTAGACCGTGATCTCCCGATATTTCGAGCCCTCGGGATCGCGATGGACCTCGACGCATCGGTCCTTGATGTTGACGATCCAGTACTCCCGGATGCCGGCCCGGGCGTAGAGCCTCGACTTCGGGCCGCGATCTTTCTTGAGGGTCGTGTCGGAGACCTCGACCAGCAGCAGGATATCGGCGGGCGATGGCCTTTCCTTCTGATATCTCCTGGGCACCAACCAGGCGAAGTCGGGTTGAGGCTGGCTTCCAAATTGAGGGACGCCGATCGAGCCCTGGACTCGGACTCGGGCGGTTCCCCGGGGCAGGACCTCATTGCTCCAATCGATCAATTCATCGACGGAGTCGTCGTGCGGCGGGTTGATCGGACTCATTCGACTTTTCCCGTAGACCGGCACGATCCTGCCGAAGATCAACTCGACGCGATGTTCCTCGGGCGGGTTGAATAGACCCATCCGGATCATCTCTTCGTATTGGTCGTAGGTGAATCGAACCTTGGTCTTCATCGCACCACCTCACTTCGGGGGATGGACGTCGGTCGTCGGGCCGACCGAGACGATGGTCATCGGCAGGAGCGGCCAGGTCTTCATGATCCGGCGGATGTCGTCGGGCGTCACCTTGCCGAAGAGTTCCAGCTCCTGGGCGACGGGCAGGTACTCGCGTCGATACGTCCAGTGGAAGCCGAGCGAGGCGAGCCGGCCCATCGGCCGTTCGGAGCGGAGCACGGTGCGGGACAGGACCTTGTTCTTGGCCTGGGTCAGCTCCTCGTCGGTGATCCCCTCCGCGATCGCTTCCGAGTAAACGTCGACCATCCGGGCGAGGTTGGCCTGGGTCTCGCCGGGCTCGCAACTCAGGAACGAGAAATAGGCCCCCGCGCGGTTGTAGTCCTGGTACGAGACCTCGGCGCCGTCGGCGTGACCGGGGTCGACCAGCTCCCAGTACAGACGTGAGCCGGTGTGATCGCCGAGGACCGTGGCCAGGAGCTGCGCGGCGTAGCGGTCGTCGTCCTCCAGCGCGGGGGCGTCGGCGACGCCGATCACGGTCTGCTGGTTGTCCTCGGCCCGGAGGAGGGCTTCGAAGGCGCCGGTCCCCCGGGGCGGGACGGCCTGACGCTCGGCGGGCGGGCCTTCCCAGGCCGCGCACCGGGATTTGGCCAGCTCGACGACCTCGTCCCAGTCGGTCTTGCCGGCGAAGGCGAGGACGATGTTGGCCGGGCTGTACTTCCGGGCGAAGTACTCGCGCATCTGGTCGACCTTCAGCGCCGTGATCGAGTCGACGGTGCCGATGATGCTCTGGCCGAGGGGATGCTCGCCGAAGTGCGCGGCCTTGGCGGCGTCGTAGGCGACCGACATCGGGTTATCCAGGTACATCCGGATCTCCTCGATGATGACCTTCTTCTCGGTCTCGAAGTCCTCCTCGCGGAGGCTCGGCCGGAGGATGTCCGAGAGGACCTCGAACGACCGGGGCAGGTACTCGGGCAGGCAGGTGACGTGGTAGAAGGTGTCTTCTTCCGACGTCTGCGCGTTGTGCTTGGCCCCGACCCGGTCGAAGTCGCGGTTGACGGCCAGCGCATCGCGGTGGGGCGTCCCCTTGAAGATCATGTGCTCCAGGAAGTGGGAGACGCCGGCCAGCTCGGGCGACTCGTCGCGGCTGCCCGCCTTGACGAAGAAGCCGGACGCCACCGATCGCGCCTGGTCGTTCACCTCGGCGATGACCTGGAGTCCGTTGTCGAGGACGGTGTGATGGAATCGCAAGTGAAGGATCTCCGGGTGAACGGGGGGAGATTAACCGCCAAGGCGCCAAGAACGCCAAGGAAGAAGAGAGGAGAGGGGAGAACGAAGAAGAGAAATCAAACCACTGAATTTCTAATGAAAACGCTTTTGCCGATTTCTCTTGCTTTGATTTTTTCTCCTCTCACCTCCTGCTTTCCCCTCCCGTCTTCCTTGGCGTTCTTGGCGTCTTGGCGGTTCAAGCTCTTCAAGATGGCAGACGCAGGGCCGTCGGGCCCAGCGTCACGATGGTCATCTCGTCGGCCCGGTTGGCGGCGGCGAACTCGCCGACCGACTCGGCCGTCAGCGCGTCCAGCTCGCCGGCGATCTCGTCGATCGGGCGGACCCGGCCGAGGTAGAACCAGTCCGAGGCGAGCGAGCCGGCGCGGCTCATGCTCGACTCCTGCTGCATGATCAGCGACGACTTGAGCCCCGCCCGCATCGTGTCCAGCTCCTCGGCGTCGACCCCGTCGCGGCCGAGCCGGGCGATCTCGTCCAGGGTCACGTCGAGCGTCTCCTGGGCCCGGTCGGTCGAGGTCCCCGCGTAGCAGAGCACCGCCGCGCGATCCTTGTGCCCCTCGTAGGTCGCGTAGACCGAGTAGCAGAGCCCGCGCTTCTCTCGGACCTCGGTGAAGAGCCGGGCCGAGGAGTAGCCGCCGAGGATGCCGATCATCGCGCGGGCCCGATAATAGTCGGGGCTGTCCACGGTCACGGTCGGGTACGCCAGCGCGATCTGGGTCTGCTGGGTCTCCTTGAGGAGATGTTCGCGGCTCGGGCCGCCGGGCTTGAGCCGGATGGCCGCCTCGGGCCTCGGCTCCCACCGGTCGAAGAGCCGGCCGACGGCCTCCTTGAGCGAGTCCCAGTCGATCGCGCCGGCGACGGCCAGGATTGCGCCATTGGGCCGATAGTTGGCCCGGTGGAACGCGCGGAGGTCGTCGGGCGTCGCCTTCTTCACGCCGTCGATCGTGCCGGGCGCGGCCCGTCCCCAGGGGTCCGGGAAGTGGCGACGCCTCAGCTCGTAAATGACCTTCGAGCCCGGGTCGTCCTCCAGCCCCTGGAGGCTCTGGATCGCCAGCGCCCGGATCGGCTCGATCTCCTCGTCGTCGAGGTGCGGGCGGAGCAGGACGTCGGCGTAGATCTCCAGCGCGGGGATCAGGTTCCGGCCCAGGGTCGCGGCCGAGACGCTGGTGTGGAGCGTCTGAGCCCCCTCGCCGTGGTTGATCCCCAGGTTGTCCAGGGCGGTCAGGAGTTCGCGGCTGTCCAGGTCCCCCGCCCCGCGAGTGATCCACTCGGCGAGCATCGACGCCGAGCCGCCCAGCCCCTCGGGCTCGTACGCCGCCCCCGCCGGGAGCAGGAACGAGAACGCGGCCGACTGGACGCCGGCCATCGACTCGGCGAGGAGCACCAGGCCGTTGGGAAATTCGTGGGTGCGGACGGACGGTTCGGGCACGGCTGGACCTCTTCGCTTCAGAGTCGATGTCGCGGCGATCCTGCATCCGAGGCCGGATCGGACCCGCCCGCCAGTATCGCCCAAAGATCCCGTCGCGTCGACGTCTGACCGGGCCGGTTCAGCCGTCCACGGCCTTGTACAGGGTCTTCGAGCGCCGGAAGCCGACGGCCCGGTAGAGCTGGACGGCCGAGGAATTCTCGGCGGTCACTTCGAGGTACGCCCGGCGGAGCCCGGCCTGGTAGAACCCTTCGAGGGCCTGGCGGACCAGCGCCTTGCCCAGGCCCATCCCCCGGAATTCGGGGACGACGCCCAGGTTCTGGATCGCGCCGATCGGCCCGCGATCCATCACGCCCTGGACCGTCCCGCAATAACCCTCGGGACAAGCGATCAGCCAGGTCGAGACGGCCAGAAAACCGGGCTTCCGGCGGATCTCCCGCATCAATCGCTGGCAGCCGTGGCGCTCGCCCAGACAGGGAAAGACGTGCGAGTCGACCTCGTCGCGGAAGCTGAGAAACTTCACCTCGGCGTGCAGCTCGACCAGCGACTCGTCCCAGGCGACCCACCGGAACGGCGGGGCGAGCCGGGGCGGGGGCAGCGAGCCGTCGAGGTCGATCTCCATCCGAAACCGCTTGTAATACGTGATCGCCATCGCGCGTCGACGGTCCGGGCGAGGTCCGCGAGGGGAGCAGGATCAAAACCGATTTTAGGACACCGATCCGAGCCGGGTCAATGAACCGAAGGCCAAAGCCGGTGGGATCTCATCCCTCCTCCAGCGGCCGGGCGATCAGCATCGGCACGTTGAGCCCGTGGCGGACCTTGTCGACGGTCTGACCGAAGAGGAGGTCGCGGACCAGCCCGTGTCCGTGCGAGCCGACCACCAGGAGGTCGACCGGCTCGGCCCGGAGCTGCTTGATGAGCCTGGCCGCGCGGTCGGGTCCGTACAAAAGGATCGAGCGGGCCCGGTAGCCCTTCTGCTCCAGGACCCGGACGACGTCGTCGAGGTAGCGCTCGTCGGCCCCGGCCTCGCGGTCGGCCGCCTCCTCGCCGTAGACGACGGTCATCGGTGTGTCGACGACGTGCAGGATGGTCAAGGACGTCACCCCCGGTTCGGCCAGGCTCAGGGCCCGGTTGAGGATCTCGGCGTCGCCCGGCCCCCGCTCCAGCGCCACGCCGATCCGGCCGGTCGGGCGCGGCCGGAGGGCGTCGGCCCAGTCCAGTTCCACGCTCGGCTCGGGCTTCCACGCGGGCGAAGGACGAACCAACGGCTTGACGACCACCCAGGCCAGGAGTCCCAGCGCCGCCAGCGCGACCCCGTACAACGACCCGGCCACGATCCACGACAGCGGCAATGGCCCCAGCACCCGGCCCGACTCCGCCGCCATCGTCACCCACTCGTCGATCTTGTCGCCGACGAGCTTCGCGTTCAGCGCCACGATGACCGCCGCCGAGGACCAGGCCAGCGCCTGGCCCCACCACGGGGTCGCGAACTCCCCCATGTTCCGCCGGTCCGACGTGAAGTGGATCAGCGGGATCACCGCGAACGACAGTTGCAAGCTCAGGACTACCTGGCTGAGGACCAGCAGGTGCTGCGTCGCCTGCTCGCCGACCAGGATGATCGTCAGCACGGCCGGGATCAAGGCCAGCGACCGGGTGATGACCCGCCGGAGCCACGGCGAGACCTTCAGGTCGAGGTACCCCTCCATGATGATCTGCCCGGCCAGCGTCCCGGTCAGCGTGGAACTCTGGCCCGCGCAGAGCAAGGCGACCCCGAACAGGATCGGGGCCGAGGCGCCCAGGAACCCCGGCAGGAGCCGATAGGCTTCCTCGATACTGGCGACCTCCGCCTTGCCGTGGAAGACCGCGGCGCTCAGGACCAGGATCGCCGCGTTCACGAAGAACGCCACGTTCAGGGCCAGGGCCGAGTCGATCAGGTTGTACTTGCACGCCTGGGCCTTGCTCGCCCGGTCCTTGCCGATTCGCCTCGACTGCACCAGGGCCGAGTGCAAATACAGGTTGTGCGGCATCACCGTCGCACCGAGAATGCCGATGGCGACGAACAGCGAGCCAGGCGGCAAGGTCGGCCGGAAGCCGAGCATCATGGCCGACGGGTCGGGCCTGGCCAGGATGATCTGGAGCAAAAAGCAGCCGCCGATCGTCACCACCAGCGCCAGGATGGCGGCCTCCATCTTCCTCATCCCGTACTTCTGGAGCCAGAGCAGCAGGAACGTGTCGAAGGCCGTGACCGCGCAGCCCCAGAGCAGCGGCATCCCGAACAGGAGCTTCAGCGCGATCACCGTCCCCACCACCTCGGCCAGGTCGCACGCGGCGATGGCGACCTCGGCCAGCGCCCAGAGCGCGAAGTTGACGGGCCTCGAATACTCCGCCCGGCACGCCTGCGCCAGGTCGTGACCGGTCACGACCCCCAGCCTCGCCGAGAGGGTCTGGAGGACCACGGCCATCATGTTCGACATCAGCAGGACCCAGAGCAGGGCGTAACCGAACCGCGCCCCGCCCTCCAGGTCCGTCGCCCAGTTCCCCGGGTCCATGTAGCCGACGCTCACCAGGTAGGCCGGACCCAGGAACGCGAACAGCCGCTTGAGCGGATTACCGTGGGCGACGCCCACCGTGCCGTGGACCTCGCCCAGCGACCTTCGCCCCACCGCCTCCGATTCTCCGATCGCCATCGATTGCCGCCTCGCTCAGATCTCGCCGTCTCCCTCGCGAGAACCCTTCAGGATGATCGTCTATGACCTTAGCATGGCATCGAGACAAGGGCAAGTTCGCTTTTTGGAAAACCAAAATCACGAAATCGATCGTTCAAAATTCCGGAATGCTGCATCCGGCATGGGATCTGCTCCGTATACTGGTCGATGGGATTGGCATGAATGTCCGAGCCAACCTCGAACACACACCCGGGAGATTGACATGCGTTCCCTGATGGGTCTGATGGTGGCGGGAGGGCTGGTGCTCGGCCTGGCGGGCGAGTCGAAGGCGCAGATCGGCATCTCGATCGGTACACCGGCCGGCTACAGCTATGGCTATCCGAATTTCTCGAGCTACGGAAGCTCGGGGCTCGGCGGCCTGGGCGGCTACGGCTACAACAGCTACAACAGTTATGGCACGGGCATCCTCGGCGGCCCCGGCGGCTTCTCCTACAGCTCCGGCTACTCCGGTTACGCCGCGCCCGTGGTCGGCGGCTACGGGTATGGCTATCGGCCGTACTACGGCGGTTACGGCTACCGCCCCGCATACACGGGTTACGGCTACGGCTACCGGGGTGGTTTCCGCCCCTTCGGCGGGATGGGCCGCCGGTTCCGTTGAGTGGGGCCTGCTCCAACACGATGTCGATCGAGGGCGGGGCCATCCCCGCCTTCCTTCGTCGACGATTCGCGGCGGCGGACCTGGCAGCGGTCTATAATAGGACACGGGCCCCGCGATCGTCGCGGCGAGGTCGGGTCGTGCCCGGCGCGTCGGTGGGCGTCGGTCGGGATGGCCGGAGGGGATGAGAGATGCGACACCTGTGGATGGTCCTCACGGTCGGAATCGCCCTGGCGATGGCGGCCGGAACTTCCTCGGCCCAGGTCCCGACCTACGGGCCGTCGGCGCCCTTCCGGGTCAATTCGAGCATCGGCCTGCCCGGCCTCTACGGGACGAGTTGGGGCGTGGCCAGCTTCGGCATCCCCCGGACCTACACCACGTTCTCGTCGCCTTATGGCGCGGGCTACGGTTACGGCTATCCCAATTACGGGGTCCTGCCCGGCCGGTACGGGGTCGGGCTCTGGCGGCCGGGGTTCGTCGCCCCGGGCTACACCTACGGCTCGGCCTACGGCTATAACACCTTCCCCTACCCCTACAAGCCTGGCGGTCCGATGTACGGTCCGCCCATCGGCGTCTACGCCCCCGGCTTCGGCCCCGGCCTGCCGCCTGCCGTCTATGGCCAGTGATCGCGCTTTCCGACCTCAAGTTCCCGCCGGGGGCTCGAATCCCCGGTGTTGGTGCAAGACTTCGACGAGAAATCCGCCGGGGGCCCGCAAGTAGAAGGTCCAGGCCCCGTGGAATTCGCGGGGCGGCTCCGGATCGAAGCCGCCGGCCATGAGCCGCGCGTGGATCTCGTCGACCCGCTCGCGGCTTTCCTGGTTGAAGCCGACGTGGAACGCCCCCGGATAGGTGACCTCGCTCGCCTTCTCGAAGTTGTTCAAGGTCAGGATGAAACCCGACTCGTCCACGAGCACGGCGATGGCATCGCGGCCCCGGGCGGCAACACAGCGGAATTCGAAGTAGGTCTCGAAGAACTCCCGGGTCTTCGAGACCTCGGGGACGGTCAGGTTCAGGTGATTCAGCCTCATCGTCGGGCCTCCTCGCGGACTTCGGCCGGGCTGGAAAGGCCGGGACGGTGAGGAACCCCCTCGACTCCCATCTCCCCGGCCGGCAGAATATTATTGGTCGGAATGATTACGGCCAATAACGATTTCTCGGAGTGACGGATGCCCCGGTCCCGCCCGTCGGACCGGGAGACGCCCACGGGGCCGGATCATCTGGCCTTCCTGCTGTCGCCGGTCGGGGCGCATTCCTCCGCGCAATTCGCCGAGCGCCTGGAGCCGCTCGGGCTCAAGCCGCCTCATGTGGGCATCCTGCGGTTGATCGCTCAACTCGACGGCCTGAGCCAGCAAGCCCTCGGCGAGGAGCCGATGATAGTGTTCCCAACTCTCGGGCGAATTGTGCTTGCCGAGGTAGTGATCGATGCCATCGATCCGGACGACGGCCAGATCCTTGGAGCGGTCGTCTTGATCCCTGGGGGATTGGGCAGATCGGCGGGACATGGCAGGCACCTGGAGTCCGTGGAGTCATACCGGGTACGACTCGTTTTGGACTTCCGGGCAGCACTCCCGACCGCCGGGAGGTAAGCGTAAACGCTTTCGGCTGTTGAACTTGAGGAGAAAAGCGGGTAGCGGGAATCGAACCCGCATGTCTAGCTTGGGAAGCTAGCGCTCTGCCACTGAGCTATACCCGCGGGAGCGTCGGGGCGATGGGAGATCGCCACGGCAGCTTGTTGGTGTTAATTTACCTCGGGATGATGCGGCTGCCAACCCCCGAGTCTCGGCAAGGCGGATTTTTCGGATGGGGCGTCAGGGGGTCGGGCTGAAGTCGAGCCCCAGCGTCCTGTACCAGGCCGGCAGGGGCGCGAGCCCGGCCTTCATCCTCGGATTCGGGGCGACGACGTTGACACGTCTTGGTGCGACCAGCGCGATGAGCTGCGGGATGTCGAACGATTCGAGCAGGCCGAAGCAGAAGCGGTCGGGGGCCCGGTCGAAGGGCGTGGCGGACTCGATGGGCTCCTTGAGGCTCGCGGGGGCCTCGCGGATCTCGAGGTCGCCGATCGCCCGGGGTTCGAGCCCGGCGGCCACCAGCGCCGCGGTCGATGACCGGGGACCGATCGAGGCGATCGAGACCGGGCCCGGCCATCGGCCGGCGGCCCAGCGGGCGACCGCCGCGAGCTGGGACGCCTGGAGCCCCAGCGGGCGCCCTCCCACGGCCGAGACGAAGAGGTTCCACAGATACCCCTTCTCGGAGATCCGGGACTCGCCGATGTCGAACGGGTCCACGACCACGACGCGGCGACCTTGGCCGATCAGCTCGCCGACGATCCCCACCGACTCCTTCCGGCCCTGGTCGACGACCACGATCGTCGTCCCTTTCGGCTCGCCCTGGGCGAACTCGACGGCGGGGAGCGTCCACGAGGTGTCGGCGTGGAGCTTCCAGAGGGTCGCGGCGAGCCCGTCGCGGGTCTCGTGCCCGGCCTGCTCGGCGTGGATGGTGAGGCCCTGCGCCCGGACGACCTCGTCGAGCTTCTCGCGGCGGGCGGACTGCCAGGCGAGGGCGGCGGCGCGGCCCTCGGGCAAGGCCGAGTCGCGCGGGAGGTCCCGGCTCAGGGCCATCGCGAGCGAGTGGAGGCTCGCCTGATCGGCCGGGAGGTCGACCCGGAGCTGGTCGGCGGTCTTGACCTCGGCGTCGGAGGGGATCTCCTCGGCGAGGTCATCGCCCCGGCCGTTGAAGAACTGGTCTCCGAGCATCCGGTAGAGGGCCTGGCGGTTGTCCTTGAGGTAGTTGTGCGTGCCCGGGTCGTGGTTGATGTGGGTCCGGAGGTTGCTCTCCTTCCCGAACAGCTTGTAGATCGGCCCGGCGGCCTCCAGGAGCGGCGGGAGGGCGTGGTCGGCGGCGAAGCAGCAGTTGTCCTTCGCGTTGAAGGTCAGGAGGGCCGAGCGGGGGGCGAGCATGGCGGTCATGAGGGCGTAGTCGGTGACGGTCGCGAGGTCGACGGGGGTCTGCTCGGAGTCGCCGAGGTCGGAGGGGAAGCTCGCCCGGGTGAGGAAGCTGGAATAGCCGGCGACGGGCGCCGTGAGGGCGACCCGAGGGTCCAGGGCCCCCAGGAAGATCGTCTGCCAGCCCCCTCCGGAGAGCCCCGTCGCGGCGATCTTGCCGGGATGGACGTGATCGAGCGAGAGCAGGACGTCGACCGCGCGGGTCTGGAGCGCGTAGAACACCGTCACCCCGCTGGTCCCGCAGAGGTCCAGGTGGTTGAGCAGGGCGTGCTGGTTCTCGGGCGAGCGGAGCTGGCCCATCCCGATCCAATCGACATTCAGGGCGATCATCCCGCGCCTGGCCAGGTTGATGCACCGGATCTGCTTGTAGTCGGCGAACATCCCCTGGGCGTCGTGGCCGTCGAAGTTGACGACGGCCGGGACCTTCCCTTCGAG
>JAJYDH010000616.1 GCA_021777685.1 Planctomycetota bacterium
CGTCCGTCCAACTCTCTCAAGGGGCCATCCATGAAGATCGTGACGTGGAGCTTGCGGACAACCATCGCGGCCATCCTTCTCATCGCTTGCGCGACCGGAAACACGAAGGCCGGGTTCATCACCTACCTCGAGACGACCACCGGGTCGGGCACGCTCGGTGGAGTCGCCTTCACGAATGCCCTCGTGACGCTCACGGCGACGGCCGACACCTCGAATGTGACGGACACTTCGGGATTCGTCACCGTGCATCCGACCACGGCCACCGTCAGCGTGGACGGATTCAGCCCCTCCACGTTCACCTCGTCAACGTTCGACGTCATCGACAATCAGAGCTTCAGCAACAATGGGATCACCGGGATCGTCGGGTTCGGCGACACGAACTCCGGCACGGTCCTTGGAGACTCCAACGCGGCGTTCCAGTCCTACTCGCTCACGACGTCCATCGGGCCGCTGACGGGCGCCGATTTCATCCGCTCGGACGTCACCTTCGCGACGACGGCCGGCGGCTTCGTCCTCTCCAGCGCCGGGCCGGCCACCTTCCAGGCGATTATCGGCGTCCCCGAACCGTCCTCGCTCGCCCTCTCCGTGATCGCGGGGGCCATCGGGCTGGGCGTCGCACGGACGAGGCGCAACCGTCCCGCCGCCTGACCGGCGTGTCCGTCGAGATTCGGGAACTCCACGACGCCCGCGATCCGGCCGATCGGTCGGATCGCGGGCGTCTTCAATCCGGCGAACTCCCGGTTATCGAGGCCGGCTCAGGCCTTGGGCCGGGTCGGAGTGGCGGCGATCGCCGAGAGCGAGAGGGCGACGTAGACGAGCACGACCGTCACCGTCAAGTAGCCCGAGTGCTGGTGGGCCTTGATCAGCTTCGTCAGGTCGAGCGAGCCCCCGCCCCGGACGATCAGCAAGCCCATCACGAGCTGCGAGACGACCAGGATCGCGGCCAGCAGGCCGAGGATCAGCAAGATGGGCTTGAGCTTCGGGTTCATAGCGTCGACAATCCCTGGTTGGTGGGGGCGATCGGGCGAAATCCCGACGAGACTAGAATAGACGGGACGGCCCCCGCCGTCATCGGCCGTCCCGGACGTCGCCCCGAGTCGCCTCATGAATCCGGACCGGTTCCGAGACAACCTGAACGCCGTCCGGGCCCGGATGGACGAGGCCGCGCGGAGGGCCGGGCGCGACCCCTCGGGCGTCACCCTGGTCGCCGTGACCAAGCGCAACCCCCCCGGGCCGATCCGCCTCCTCGTCGACGCCGGGGCGACCGACCTCGGCGAGAACTACCCGCAGGAACTCTGGTCCAAGGTCGAGTCGCTGGCCGGCCTCCCCGTCCGCTGGCATCTGATCGGCCACCTCCAGGGGAACAAGGCGAAGAAGACGCTGCCGATGGTCCGGATGGTCCACGCGGTCGACTCGCTCAAGCTGCTCCGGACCCTCGACGACCTCGCCGGCGGCCTGGCCGAACCGCCGGCCGTCTGCCTGCAGGTGAACGTCTCGGGCGAGGACTCGAAGCACGGCTGGGGCCCGGACGACCTCCCTCGCGACGCCGACTCCATCGCCTCGTGCCGGAACATCCCGGTCGTCGGCCTGATGACCATCGCCGGCTACGGGACGACCCCCGACGAGGCCCGGCCCGCCTTCGCCCGGCTCCGCGACCTCCGCGACGGCCTCCGGACCGCCAGCGGCCTGGCCCTCCCGGAGCTGTCGATGGGGATGTCCAACGACTTCGAGGCCGCCATCGAGGAGGGGGCCACCTTCATCCGCGTCGGCTCGGCCCTGTTCGAGGGGGCCGAAGGATGATCGACCTGACCCCCCACGACCGAGGGACCGTCCTGCCCGTCCGGGCCCAGCCCAACGCCCGCAAGAACGGCATCCTCGGCGAGCGCGCCGGGGCCCTCCGCGTGGGAGTCACCGTCGCCCCCGAGAAGGGCAAGGCCAACGCCGCCATCGCCGAAATCCTCGCCGAGGCCCTCGGCTGCCGGGCTTCGAGCCTCGTCCTCCTCTCGGGTGAGACCGCCCGAGACAAACGCTTCCTCGTCCTCGACCAGACGCCGAACGCCATCCGCGCCACGCTGGAAACGCTGGTGAGCGACGCATAAACCACAACTCGCCGGTCGTGAGCGGTCGGTGGTCAGCAAGACCAGACACCCTCTTCACTGACCACTGGCCACTGACCACTCACACCACGCGACCACCGGACGAACCGCCATGCCCGACTATCCGCCCGAGATCACCCCGACCCCCTGGCCCGGCCCGACGAAGCCTTCGACGGTCCGCGTGCCCGGCTCGAAGAGCCTGACGAATCGCGCGTTGATCGTCGCCGCGCTGGCCGACGGGCCGAGCACCCTCACCGGCGCCCTCGACTCCGACGACACGCGGGTCATGGTCGACTCGCTCCAGCGGCTGGGCATCCAGGTCGAGCACGACCCGGCCTCGTGCGTGATCCAGATCCAGGGCTGCGCCAACAAGATCCCCAGGAACGAGGCGGACCTCTACATCGCCAACTCCGGGACCAGCCTCCGGTTCCTCACGGCGATGGTCGCGACCGGCTCGGGGACGTTCCGGCTCGACGGGACGCCTAGAATGCGCGAGCGGCCGGTGATGGACCTGCTCCAGGCCCTCAACGGCCTGGGGGCCGACGCCGTCAGCGACCTGAAGACCGGCTGCCCGCCGGTCACGATCAAGGCCAGCGGGCTCGACGGCGGCTATGCCTTCGTCCGGGGGGACGTCTCCAGCCAGTTCCTCAGCGGCCTGCTGATGGCCCTGCCCTACTCGCGCGACACGACCTCGGTCGAGGTCGAGGGCACGCTCGTCTCGAAGCCGTACGTCGCCATGACGATGGCCGTGATGGAGGCGTTCGGCGTCCGGATCAACAACCGCAAGGACCGCCGGTTCGACATCCGACCCGCCCGCTATCAAGGGCGGACCTACGCGATCGAGCCCGACGCCTCGGCCGCGTCGTACATGTTCGCCCTCGCCGCCCTCACCGGCTCGACGATCACCGTCGAGGGGCTGGGGACCGACAGCATCCAGGGCGACATCGCCTTCGTCGACCTCCTGGAGCACATGGGCTGCACCGTCGCCCGCGAGAAGACCTCGACGACCGTCACCGGCGCCCCCTTGCGCGGGATCGACGTCGACATGAACGCCATCAGCGACACCGTGATGACCCTCGCCGTCGTCGCCCTGTTCGCCCGGGGGATCACGCGCATCCGCAACGTGGCCCACATCCGCCACAAGGAGACCGACCGGCTCGCCGCGCTCGCGACCGAACTCCGCAAGCTCGGCGCGACCGTCGAGGAGCACCCCGACGGCCTCGTCATCTTCCCGCCCGAGGCCGTCAAGAAGGCCCGGATCGCGACCTACGACGATCACCGGATGGCCATGTCGTTCGCCCTCGCCGGCATCAAGGCCCCCGGCGTGACCATCCTCGACCCCGCCTGCGTCGCCAAGACCTACCCGGGCTTCTGGGACGACTTCGCGTCACTCCGGGAATCGGCCGCGTCTCCCGCTTGATCGGCCCGCTCCTTGGCCCAGCGAAGGGCGATCTCGGCAATGAGATCAGCCGTTCGTTGGAGGGCATGCGCG
>JAJYDH010000073.1 GCA_021777685.1 Planctomycetota bacterium
TTGGCCTGCAGCGCCGGCGAGATGTCGCCGATCTCGTCGAGGAAGATCGTCCCCTTGTCGGCCAGCTCGAACCGCCCCTTCCGGCGGGCGTCGGCCGAGGTGAACGCCCCCCGCTCGTGGCCGAACAGCTCGCTCTCCAGGAGGCTCTCCGGCAGCGCCGCGCAGTTGATCGAGACGAGGTTGCCGGTCCGGTCCTCGCCCGAATAGTGCACCGCCTTGGCGATCAGCTCCTTGCCGGTGCCCGTCTCCCCCTCGATCAGGACCGTGCTCTTGGTCCCGCCGATGTGGCGGATGAGCTGGAAGATCTTATGCATCTCCGGGCTCTTGGAGATGATGTTGTGGAAGCTGTAGGTCTCCTTGAGCTGCTGGCGGAGCTGCAGGACTTCGTCCTGGAGCTCGCGCTTCTTCAGGGCACGGTCCATGACGATCTGGAGCTGGGTCGGGTCGATCGGCTTGGTCAGGAAGTCGTAGGCCCCCAGCCTCATCGCCTCGACCACCCGCTCGATCGAGCCGAACGACGTCGTGACGATCGTCGTGACCATCAATCGACGGAGGGCCACCTCGCGGATCAGGTCCATCCCCCCCATCCCCGGCATCCGGAGGTCGGTGATCAGCACGCTGTAGTCGGTCGCCGCCAGCGCGGTCAGGGCCTCCTGCCCGTTGGAGACCGCCTCGACGCTCAGCTTCTCCGTCTCGAGGAGCTTCTTGAGCTGCGTGGTGCTGTAGGAATCGTCGTCGACGAGGAGGACTTTCCGGTGCATGCGGTAGATCTCTCGAAGGGGAATGCGGAGTCAATCCATCGGGCGAAAATCTGCGCGTTGACGAGCAAATATGATACCCGGGCGAAATCCGATGCCCGAAAGAGAAGAGGCCCGCCGACAGCTCACCGGCCGACCCCGCCCATCGGCAGCTCCCAACACATGATAGGCAACACATTACCCATGTCGCCAGTCGCTGGAAGACAGAATCCGCATCAGGAATTGGCCCGAAAGTTGCAAGACCAGGGCCATTTGATCCCTGCTCGATCCCGACAAGGCGTGGCGGATCACGCGAAGCGGGGTCGGGTCGCACCCAGGAGTCCCAAACATGGTGGACACCGCGAGGATCCGATTTCCCGACGACATGACCCGGGCCGCCGACCCCGACGGTGTCTCGGAGCTCGATCGTTACGCGACCCAGGCCGTGGAGCGCCTGAAGCAGTACGCCCGCGACGAGCCCGTCTCGTTCGCTCTCTGGGCCTTCGGCGTCGGCTTCGTGCTGGGCTGGAAGCTGAAGCCCTGGTGAGCCCCCGCCCGGCGGCCGCCACGTCCGGTCGCGGCCCCGGGCTGGCCCTTTCCGTCCCCGTTCTCGCTCCTCCGCCCCGATCCAATCCTGGCCCCGGGAATCACCGAACGTGACCGTTACCGACCGAGTTCTGATCTTCGACGTTGATGCGGATCGGTCCGCGAAGCTGGCCGGGGCGATCGCGGCCCTGGGGCTCTTGACCTCGGAGTGTCATCGCCCGTCCGATGCCGTCGAGGCCCTCGGCCTCGAGCGTCCGAGCCTGGCCGTGGTGATCGAGGATGGCGATCCGTCGGGCTCCTTCCCGGGGGTGGCCCGCGCGGCCCGCTCTCGGGAGATCGCGACCGTCGGCGTGATCGACCCGGGGGGCGACCCGATCGCCCTGGCCGACCGGGCCCGGGAATTCGACGCGTGGGTCGCCCGCGACCAGGCCGCCCGAGAGCTCCCGGCCCGGGTCGCCGGCCTTCTCGACCGGCCGGGGCGGGACGGCCGGGCCGGCGCGGTGCCCGACCTCCCGGCGATCGACGCCCGGTTCCTCGCCCTGGTCGTCCACGACCTCCGGACGCCCCTGAACGTGATCGGCCTGACGATCCGGGCGATCGCGCAGACGTCGCCGGACCAGGGGCCCGAGTTCGAGGAGGACCTCACGTTCCTCCAGGAGAACGCCAAGCAGATCGAGAAGATGCTGTCGCAGCTCGCCGACTACTGCCGGCTCCTCGAAGGGGGCTCGCAGCTCTCGACCGCCGAGTTCGAGCCGCGCCGGTTCCTCTCGGATTTCCTCGAAGACACCCTGAGCCGGCAGGGGGCCGACCCTTCGTCGGTCCGGCTGGAGCTGGGAGAGGGGAGCCCGCAGGAGGTCGCGCTGGACCCCCATCGCGTCCGGCTGGCGCTCCAGCACGCGCTGGCCAATGCCCTGATCGCCGCCGGCGAGGCCCCGGTCAGGCTCCGCTCGGGCGGCCGGGCCGGGCGGTGGATCGTCGAGATCGTCGTCGACAAGCCGCCCCCCTCGACGGTCTCGTCCCTGGAGCTGCACGCGGAGAAGTTCGAGCGGCTCGCCGGCTCGGCCGCCGAGCGCCGGGGGCTCGACCTGGCGATCGCCGCCCGGGTCAGCGAGCTGTTCGGCGGCTCCGCCCGGCTGGAGGTCGAGCCGGGGAGGAAGTCGACCGTGATCCTCGACTGGCCCGAGCGGCTCCCGGCGGCCACCTGACGGCCCGATCGATCTCGGGCGGGCCGGGGCCTCGGCACGACGCTTGCCCCTGGAGTCGGGCGGGCCCTCTCCGGAGGGCGTCCCCCTCCCCCGACCACCCTCGAATCGAAAGTCAGGCCCGTCATGGCGACCGCACCCTCCATCAACCGCGAATGGATCGCGTCCGAATTCTCCAAGGGGATCGACGCCGAGCACTCGCTCCAGACCCACGCCGAGTCCACCGCCTCGTCCCCGCCCGACCCTTCTCTGGGTGTCCTCTATCACGAGATCGCCGCCGCCGATGGCCGGCATCGCCTGATCGTCGAGACGATCGCCACCCGATACGGCTACAACCCGGGCCGGGGCGGCTCGTCCGGGATCGGCGGCACGCTCGAACGGCTCAAGGAGAAGGTCAGCGAGCTGGGCGCGACCCCGCAGACCCGGATCGAGCACGACCTCTCCGCCAAGGCCAGCGCCATCCACTGGTGCACCGCCTGGGTCCAGGCCTTCCAGTCGATCGGCGACGCCGAGAGCGCCCGCGAGCTGGCCGCCGTCCTGACCGAGGAGAAGGCCCATCATGACGCCCTCCAGGAGGGCCTCAACCGGCTCGTCAGCCGGGGCGCCCTCGGCGAGCACTGATCCCGCGCCGTCCCCCTCTCCTCGGATCTCGCCAGCCCCCGGCCCGACCCGCGACGTCGGAGGCCCGGGGGCAAGCTTCACGCCATCACATCCACTCATGCTCGCAATCAGAATTGCGTTGGGAATCGCCAACATGCCGTTGATCATCCATGATTCGAGCTGTTAAAGTGGTTGTCGAGATCCAGGGTGATGCCCGTGAATCTTTCGATACCGGCCCTCGACGTCGGGGCGGGGAGAGCATGGTCACGAGATCGAGCTTCGGCCAACGGTGGCTGGCAGTGCCCCTGGTCCTGCTGATGGGGAGCCCCTCCTGGGCGGGCTTCACGATCCAGGACCTGGGTTCGCCCATGCCGACCGGGACCAGCGGGGCGGCGGCGATCAACGCGGCTGGCCAGTCGACGGGAACGGCGACCGGGCCGGGGGTCGCCGCCGTCGCGGTGATCGGCTCCGGCCCCGGGTCATTCCAGGCGGTCGGCGCCCCCGGGGCGGTGACGAGCTTCGGCCGGGCGATCAACCTCCAGGGGACCATCGCCGGCTACGAGATCGACAGCTCAGGGATCAGGCACGGGTTCTACGCGGGGGCCGGGCAGATGACCGTCCTCAAGCCACTGGAGGTCGGGACGCTGAGCGGGACTTATACCGTCCTCGGCGGGATCAACGACTCCGGCACGGCGGTCGGGACGGGCGACATCCCGGGCGGGGCGAACCGGGCGTTCACGATCGGCCCGGGCGGGTCGCCGACGATCATCGCCCCGCTGGGGACGGGGACGTTCGACTCGGCCAGCGGGATCAACAACAAGGGGATGGTCGTCGGGACGTCGGAGACCTCGCCGGGCGGGCTCCAGGAGGCGTTCATCACCGACCCGACCGGCGTCGCGACCGGGCTCCTGGACCGGAACTCGGCGGGTAACTTCCGCTACAACACCTACGGGACCGCCATCGACGACAACAGCGACGTCGTCGGCTACGGCGACGTGGGCAGCTCCGAGCACGCCTTCTTCGCCCCGGCGCAGGGCGGCAAGCTGATCGACCTCGGCCTGCCTTACTACGCGACGTCGAGCATGGCGAACGCCGTCAACGACGACGGCGACGTGGTGGGGGAGGTCCTGTACGGCCCGAACCCGCCCGGCCAGCCCAGCTCCCGGGCGTTCCTCTGGAGCGCCTCGACCGGCATGGTCGACCTCAACTCGCTGCTGCTCCCGTCCGACCAGGCGAGCTGGACCCTCGTCAGCGCCACGGGGATCAACGACCTCGGCCAGATCTCGGGCCAGGGTTACTTCGACGGGGCCCTCCAGGGCTTCGCCCTCACGCCGATCCCGGGCGGGTCGCTGTTCGAGCCGGCGGTCCAGGGCGTGCCCGGGCCGCCGACCCTGATCCTCTCGGCCCTGGGGCTGGCGATCGCGGCGGCCGGGGCCGGGCTCAGGCGCGGACGAACCGGGGGCCGGGCAGCCGCCTGACCAGCCGCCGCATCTCCAGGACGCTCAGGGTCGCCATCACCTGCGACGTCGTGAGCTTGCCCCCGGCGATCAGCTCGTCGATCGACACCGGCCGGTCGTCGAGCCGGCCGAGGATCGACCGTTCCTGGTCGGAGAGCGAGAGTTCGGCCACATGGCGGACGGCCGGCTCCTCGGGCCGCGACTTGACCTCGCGGACCAGCGGGCCGAGCTCTTCGAGGATGTCGTCGACCGTCTCGACCAGCCGGGCCCCGTCGCGGATCAGGTGATGGCAGCCCCGGCTGGGCAGGCTGTCGACCGGCCCGGGGACGGCGAAGACCTCGCGGTTCTGGTCCATCGCGTGCTTCGCGGTCGAGAGCGACCCGCTCCGGGGGGTCGCCTCGACGACGACCACGCCCAGCGAGAGGCCGGAGATGACCCGGTTGCGCTGGGGGAACAGCCCGGCGAGGGGCCCCTGGCGCATCGGCGACTCGGCGACGAGCGCGCCCGAGCCGGCCACCTCGCGGGCGAGCCCCTCGTGCTCGGGCGGGTAGACCTCGGACAGGCCGTTGGCCAGGACGGCGATCGTCCGGCCGCCGGCCGCCAGGGCCCCCCGGTGCGCCGCCGCGTCGATCCCCCTGGCCAGCCCCGAGACGACCGTCAGGCCCACCCTCGCCAGCGAGCCGGCCAGCTTCTCCGCGATCCGCAGCCCATAGGGGGTACACTTCCGCGAGCCCACCAGCGCGATGGCGAGCTGGTCGGCCGGCTCGATCGCCCCCCGGACGTAGATCAGGGCGGGAGGGTCGGGGATGTCGCCCAGGGGGGGCGGGTAGCCGTCGGAGCCCCGGGCGACGACCCGGACGCCCGTCCTCCGGCAGAGGTCCAGCTCCCCCTCGGCGTCGACCTCGCGCCGGGCCCTGGCGATCAGCCCGGCGAGCCTGGGGCCGACGCCCGGCACGTCGCGGACGCCCGACTCGGGCGCGTCCAGGACCCGACCCGGCGAGCCGAACCGATCCAGGAGGGCCCGGCAGGTCTTCGGCCCCACGCCAGGCACCATCGTCAGGCGGAGGAGGTCGAGCACGCCCTCGTCCGGCCCCGAAACCTCCGGCTCGACGCTCACGCCCCCTCCGATCCGACCATCGCGGCCAGCGCGGCGCGGATCTCGGCCTCGGGGGCCTCGGCCAGCTCGACCCGGCCGATCGACCTCGGCAGGACGAAGCGGATGCGCCCGCCCCGGTTCTTCTTGTCGCGGCCCATCGCGTAGAACAGGGCGTCGAGGTCGAGCCCCGGGGCGGCGACCGGCAGCCCGAACCGGCCGAGGAGCGCGACCAGCCGGCCGGTCACGTCCGGCCCGATCCAGCCCAGCCGCTCGGCCAGCCGGGATTCCGCGACCATCCCGGCGGCGACGGCCTCGCCGTGCTGGAACTCGCCCCCGTAGCCGGCGACGGCCTCGATGGCGTGGCCGACCGTGTGGCCGAAGTTCAGGACGGCCCGGAGCCCGGTCTCCTCGCGCTCGTCCTCGGAGACCACCCCGGCCTTCAGCTCGCAGCTCCGGGCGATGATCCGGCGGATCGCCCCCGGCTCGCGCCCCTCGATCGCCCGGGCGTGCTCCTCCAGGTAGTCGAAGAACGCCGGGTCGAGGATCACGCCATACTTGACCACCTCGGCCAGCCCGCACCGGAGTTCCCGAGGCGGGAGGGTGGCCAGGGTCTCGGTGTCGACCCAGACGCCCGAGGGCTGGTGGAACGCGCCGATGATGTTCTTCGCCCCCGGGTGGTTCACCCCCACCTTGCCGCCGACCGAGCTGTCGACCTGGGCGAGCAGGCTGGTCGGGACCATCAGGAGCGGGAGCCCCCGGGCGTAGGTCGCGGCGGCGAACCCGGCCAGGTCGCCGACAACGCCCCCGCCCACGGCGACCACGCAGGTATGCCGGTCGGCCCGCATCGCGACCAGCCGATCGAAGAGCGCCGAGGCCCGTTCGAGGCACTTCGACGCCTCGCCGGCCGGCACGACTTCCAGGCTCGAAGCGATCCCGGCGCCGACCAGGGCCCTGACGTACTCGCCGGCCATCGCGGCGAGGTTCTCGTCGGTGACGACCAGCCCCGAACGGCATCCCCGGCCCGCCCAGGTCGCCGCCAGCGCCTCGCGGGCGAATCCGCCGAAGGCCGCCGGGCCCTCGCCGCTGACCACGCGGACCTCATAAGACCGGGGACCAAGCTCGACGCGAACACACAGCATCAGAGGACTCAGGACTCGGGACTCAGGACTCGGGACTCGACCGGAGATGCCCAGTCTATCGCCCCGACACGACGATGGCCAACGGTGAGCGGTCTGACCCGGCAGGTTTGCGGAGTCGCCCGACAAGCGTCTCGTGACCATCCTCCCGAGGACCGCCCCAACGAATACTCAGTCCCGAGTCCCGAGTCCCGAGTCCCTGGGGTCCCCCTCTCGAATTTGGACATCGCCGAGAGCGCAGACCCTCGTTCCCACGCTCCGCGTGGGAATGCCGTCTTCGACGCTCCGCGTCGTCTTCCGGCCTGGCCTCGCCGCACGGGAGAGGACGCGGAGCGTCCCGGACGGCATTCCCACGGAGGACCGTGGGAACGAGGGGCGTCGCGATCCCAAAATCGAGAGGGACACCCGAGTCCCTGGGACCGGGATATCAGTCCTTCCCGAATGCCACACGGGATGCTAGATTGGAGTTCACGGATGGCCCCTCGACTCCGCTCGACGTCCGGAACCGCCACGGGTGGCTCGACATGACCGATATATTGACGTGGTCGATCAACCTGGGCCGTTGGTCCGGGGTTCAGATCCGGGTCCATTACTTCCTGGTCTTCTTCGCGATCGGCCGGCTGCTCAACGCGGCGGTCGCCCCCGGCCATCACGTCGGCACGACGGCATGCTGGCTGCTCATCCTGCTGCTGGTCCTGGCCATCCACGAGCTGGGCCACGCGGCGGCGGCGCTCTATCAGAACCTCGACCCGGACGAAGTCCGGCTCTGGCCCCTGGGCAACTTCGTGGTGCCCTCGGGCTCGACGCGGTCGAGCGACAACGTGGCCGTCGCCTCGGCGGGCCTGGCCACGAGCGGGCTCCTGGCGATCTCCTCGGCGATCATCCTGGCGATGTCCGGCGCCCGGATGGTCCTCAGCCCGTTCGGCTCCGGGACCGACCCCGGCGCGCCGTTCCTCCAGGGCTCGACCGTGCAGGTCGAGGCGTTCCGGCCGCTCTGGTGGGTCGGCTGGTTCGGCTACCTGAACTGGGTCGTCTTCCTCGCCAACCTGATCCCGGCCCTGCCGCTCGACGGCGGCCGGATCTTGCGGGCGATCCTGGCCCGCTCGTCGATCGGGATCACCCGGGATAACCCCTATCCCCAGTGGACCGCTCGGGGGTTCGCCGTCGTCCTGGCCATCGCCGGCCTCCTGAAGATGTTCCACTCCTTCAGCGACGGCCTGACCCTCTTCTGCCTGGCCCTGCTGATCGAGCTGATCGTCCGGTCCGAGACGCGGATGATGGAGGACGGCGGGTTCTTCGAGGACGGCGTCTTCGGCTACGACTTCTCGGAAGGGTACACCAGCCTCGAAAGCAGCGCCGCCAAGGTCCGCCCCTACCGCGAGAGCGCCCTGAAGCGCTGGAGGCGGAGGCGGTCCGAGCAGCGCCGCCAGCGCCGGCTCGCCCGCGAGGCCGCCGAGGACCAGCGGATGGACGAGATCCTCGAAAAGCTCCACGTCCAGGGCAAGGCCTCCCTGACCGACGAGGAGCACCGGTTCCTCGTCCGGGTCAGCACCAAGCTCCGGAACCGCCCGCGTGCCCGCGACTGACCGGCTCCGACAGGCCCTCGACCGCGGGCCGGTCCTGCTCGACGCCGCGATGGGCACTCGCCTCATCGCGCGAGGCCTCGACATCGACCGCGACGACCCCGCCCTCTGGACGGTCGATCGCCCCGAGGCCGTGCTCGACGTCCACCGCCTCGACATCGAGGCCGGCGCCGACGCCCTCCTCACGAACACCTTCGGGGCCAACGCGAACTGGCTCTCCCGGTTCGGCCGGGGAGACGAGCCCGCCGCGATCAATCGTCGGGCCGCCGCCCTCGCCCGGCGGGCGGGCGGGCCCGATCGGCCGGTGATCGGGTCGATCGGTCCGATCACCGCCGACCACCCCGAGGCCCTGCTCGAACAGGCCCGGGCGCTGGCGGAGGGCGGCACCGACGCCCTGATCCTGGAGACGCACCGACTCGAACAGGCTGTCGGATCGCTCCGACGACTTGGGGGCCTCCGTTTGCCGGTCCTCGTCAGCCTCTTCGCCTGGACTGAGCCGATCGGGGACATCGCCCGGAGCCTGATCGCCGAGGGGGCCTTCGCGATCGGCGCCAACTGCCAGACGGGCATGGCGCCGGCCCTCGCCCTGGCCCGGAGGCTCCGGGCCGTGACCGACCATCCCCTGATCCTGAAGCCCTCGGCCGGCGTGCCGACCTTCCCGCTCGACCCGCCGGAGGTCTTCGAGGCGGCCGTCCCCGAGCTGCTCGCCCTCGGCGTCGGCCTGATCGGCGGATGCTGCGGCACGACCGAGGCCCACGTCGCGGCCATGAGGCGAGCGATCCCGGCCGATCGGGCACCTTGGCGGTGACGCCCCCTCGATGTATGATCGTCCATCTTCATCGAAATCGAACAGGACGGCCGACTTGGCATCCCGCACGCCGCCGAAGATCCCCGACCCGACGCGTCCCCGGCGCAAGAACACGCTCAAGCGCTCCGAACTGCCGGCCGGCGACTGCCTGTGCGACCACTGCTCGGGCAAGTGCTGCCGCTACTTCTCGCTGCCGATCGAGACCCCGACCGGATGGGACGACTACGACGCGATCCGCTGGTACCTCGCCCACGGCCAGACCCTGGTCTACGTCGAGAAGGGGACCTGGTATCTGGTCGTCATGACCCGGTGCAAGTACCTGACCAAAGACGACCGCTGCCGGATCTACTACAGCCGCCCCAGGATCTGCCGGGAATACACCACCGACGACTGCGAATACGACGAGGACTGGATCTTCGAAAAAGTCTTCGAGACCCCCGAACAGCTCTGGGAGTACGCCGAGGCCGTCCTGCCCCCTCGCCGCCGGCCGAAGCCGGCCGGGCCGATCATCACGGTGATCTCTCCCCCCCAACCTTGACCCGACGACCCGCATGGCCATCCGATCCAACCACTACGAGGCTGCCTTCGAGGGGTACATCCGCTCGATCCCGGTCCCGTGCGTGGCCGTGGACGAGGCCAAACGGGCGCTTTTCGGGGAGACGGGGGTCAAAAATCCCGACTTCTTGCTGTATCCTAGAAATGGGCCGAACCTGGTGGTCGAGGTGAAGGGCAAGAAAGGCAAGGACGCCCGGGGGCGCCGCCCCTGGGAGAACTGGGTGACGACGGACGACCTCGACGGCCTGGCCCGCTGGCAGGAGATGTTCGGGCCGGGCTTCCGGGCGGTCCTGGCGTTCGCCTACGCCGAGCCGCTCGCCGAGTTCGGCCTCCCTCGCGGGGACGGAGCGTTCCTCTTCCGGGGCCTGTCCTACAGGTTCTGGGCGGTCGGGCTCGACGACTACGTCGCCCACCTCCGCTCGCGAGGCCCCGCCTGGAAGGCCGTCGCGATGGCCCGGGCCGAGTTCCGCCGCCGGGTCAGGCCCCTCCGGGAATGGCTGCCGATGACCGCCGAGACCCCCAAGCGACCCCGACCGATCAAGGAGCGCGAACGATGACGACCCCGACCCGACGACGACTCGCCACCCTGGCCCTCGGGCTGTCCCTGGCCCTCGGCGCCTTCGCCGCCCCCGCCTCGGCCCAGGCCGCCAAGGAGCCCACCGACGGCTTCTTCGACGTCCCGGCCCGCGACCCCAGCGAGCAGTCCGAGCCCTGGGGCCTGCCCGCCTACATGATCACCGCCGCCCTCGGCGGCGGGGCGATCTTCGTCCTGTGCAAGTCCGCCCGGCGGAGCTGAGACGGTGCTCAAGATAGGTATACTGAATCCGTAGGGCGTTGCCGAGCCTCGGGCGAGGCCCACCATCCGGGCGTGGTGGGCCTCGCCCGAGGCTCGGCACCACCCGACAAGATCCGCGAGAGGTCCGATGAACGAGATGAGCACGCGACCGACGCTCGAAGACGTGGCGGCGATCTACCGGACGCCGGCCCTGGACCTGATCTTCCGGGCCGCCAAGGTCCACCGGGCGCACCATGACCCGTCGAGCGTCCAGGTCTGCGTCCTCCAGTCGATCAAGACCGGCGGCTGCCCGGAGGATTGCGGCTATTGCCCGCAGGCCGCGCGGTATCACACGGCGGTCGAGGCCGAGCCCCTGATGGACGTCGGGGCCGTGCTCGACGCGGCCCGGTCGGCGCGAGACTCGGGAGCCTCGCGGTTCTGCATGGGCGCGGCCTGGCGCGAGGTCAAGGACAACCGCCAGTTCGACCGCGTCCTGGAGATGATCCGGGGGGTCAAGGACCTGGGGCTCGAAGCCTGCTGCACCCTGGGGATGGTGACGGAGGACCAGGCCCGGCGGATGAAGGAGGCGGGGCTAGACGCCTACAACCACAACCTCGACACCTCCGAGGAGTATTACGACCGGATCATCCAGACCCGGACCTACCGCGACCGGCTCGACACCCTGGCCAACGTCCGCAAGGCCGGCATCACCGTCTGCTGCGGCGGGATCGTCGGCATGGGCGAGTCGGACGACGACCGGATCGCCCTCCTGCACACGCTCGCCAGCCTGCCCGAGCCGCCCGAGTCGGTGCCGATCAACGCCCTGGTCGCCGTCGAGGGGACGCCCCTGGCCGAACGGCCGAACGTCTCGATCTGGGACATGGTCCGGACCATCGCCACGGCCCGGATCTTGATGCCGACCTCGATGGTCCGCCTCTCCGCCGGCCGGCTGGGGATGACCGAGTCCGACCAGGCCCTCTGCTTCCTCGCCGGCGCCAACTCGATCTTCGCCGGCGACAAGCTCCTGACCACGCCCAACCCCGGCCCCGACCGCGATCAGATCCTCTTCGACAACCTGGGCCTCACGCCCCGGGCCGCCGTGGTCGCGGTCGAATGATCCTCATCTCAAATTTCAGATCAGAGATTTGAAATGAGAGGAGAGCCCGGAGACGACCGGGTGGTCATCACCGGGATCGGGCTGGCCACGAGCCTGGGGCCGGGCCGGGAATCGACCTGGGAGGCGCTCCGGCTCGGGAAGTCCGGGGCGATCTGGCTCGATCGTCCGGGCCTGGAGCCGGGCCACGCCGGGTTCCCGGCCTCGATGGCGGGCGACTCCGACCCGGCCCTCGGCCTCCTCGCCCGCGCGGCCGACGAGGCGATGGCGGACGCCCGGGTGGCCGGTTCCGGCCTCGATCCCGACCGGGCGGCGACCCTGATCGGGCTGAGCAAGGGGGGCGTCCGGAGCCTGGCCCGGGGGCTGGACCTGCTCCGGTCGGGGGGCTCCGAGGACGAGGCGCTCGCCCGGCACTGGGCGGAGTCCTGGCCGAGTTCGGGGGCCTCGCTCCTGGCGGGCCGGTACGGGTTCCGGGGGCCGTGCCTGGCGCCGGTCGCGGCGTGCGCGACGGGGCTCGTCGCCGCGCTCCGGGCGGCCGACCTGATCCGCCGGGGGGCCTGCGACCTCGCACTGGCCGGCGGGGCGGACGCCTCGCTGGAGCCGATCCTCCTGGCGGCCTTCCGGCGAATGAAGGCCCTGGCGAGGGTCGACGGCGACCCGACGCGGGCCGTCCGGCCGTGGGACCGGGGCCGGACGGGCTTCCTGGTCGGGGAAGGGGGGGCGGTGCTCGTCCTCGAACGACTGGGCCACGCCAGGGCCCGAGGGATCGCCCCTTACGCCGAGCTGGCCGGCGGGGCGCTCGGGGCCGACGCCTTCCACGAGACGGCCCTCGACCCCGACCCCGCCGGGCTCGCCCGGGTGATCGGCCGGGCCCTCGAATCCGCCGGGCTCGGGCCCGCCGACCTCGTCGCCGTCAACGTCCACGGGACGGCGACCGGGTCCAACGACCCGCTCGAATGCCGGGCCCTCCGCCGGGCCCTCGGCGACGAGGCCGATCGCCTGGCCTGCTCGGCGAACAAGGCCCAGATCGGGCACCTCCTGGGCGCCGCCGGCTCGGCCGAGCTGGCGATCGCCGCCCTCTCGGTCCGCGACGGACACGCCCCGCCGACCCTCAACCTGGAACACCCCGACCCCGCGTGCGACCTCGACGGCACGCCCCGGTCCGGCCGGTCGCTGCCGATCCGGGCCCTGCTCAAGCTCTCGATCGGCTTCGGCGGACACCTGGCCGCCGCGGTCCTCCGACGGGTCGACGCCCCTTGACCGGCGGGCCCGCGTTCGGCGACGATGGTCGGCCGTCGTTCCGCCCTCCGAAACCCACGAGAGTCCGAAAGATGGTCAAGACCGATTCCCGCAAGGTCAACCAGAGGCGCAGGTTGCAGAGGCAGCGCCTGGAGAACCGCAAGCGACTTCAAGAACTGAAGGCCGCCAAGGCGGAAGCCAAGTCCTGAGCCTCCCCGGTCGTCCCGAACGGGGCGGGGGTCACGCTCCCGCACCCGCTCCGGGGCCGGGATGGAACAAAGCACAACTTGAGGAAATTTTCCGAAAATAAAGATTAAAGCCCGCCAGGTAGGGCCGGAGCAAAGTACGGTCTTGCAACGTTTTCCGGCAATTTCACCGGGAAATGTAGGCCTTACATCCCTCCCGTCCGGCACGACATGAGCAAGGGAAACAAAGCAAGCCCCCTCGATCGGCTCGATCACAAGGCCCGTCGCGAAGTTGTGGCCGAATCGCGCGGCGGAGCACCCTCCAGTCTTGCCAACGGCACGCTTTGTGCTTACTGCTAGTGACGTCAACCCCGGTTGACGAACCTTCCCGCCTCTCCTCGATCCGCCCAGTCGAACCAGATCGGTCACGGCCATGCCGGCCCCTTCGGCGACGCTCCTGGAGCGAGCCCTCGCCCGGCGTGACGGATGATGATCGTCCGAAACGCCGCCATGGATGGCGAGCGCCGAAGCGAGAACACGGAGGTCCGCGCATGACCGTCACGAAGGCCGTCGTCCGGGGCATCTTGATCGCGGGCCTGGCAGCATCCCCGGCCCGGGCCGGCTCGATGCTCTACCTCGGGGTGACGTCCGGCAGCGGGTCGCTGAGCCCGGCCCCGGTCGTCTCGGCCCCGGCCTATGATCCGACGGCCTTCCCGGCCCCCCCGACGACCCCGGTTCTCCGGCTCGGCGTCTACTCCCCTTCCAGCGCCTCGTCCTTCCTGCCGTGGCAGGCCGCCCCGGCGGCCTACACGACCTTCGCGGCGGCGCCCGCGCAGCCGGTCGCTCCCCAGCCCGCCCCGGCCCCGGTGGCCTACACGCCCCCGGCGGTCGCACCGGCCCCGGCGGTCTACACGCCCCCGGCGCCGGCAGTCGCCGACGCCCTCATCAACCTGGGCTCGGGCCCGTTCGCCAACGCCGGCGGCCTGACGACCGGCAACCCGCAGCCCTGGTTCCTCAGCCCGGGGGTCGCCCGCCTCTTCGGGGGCGTGCCCACGCCCCAGCAGCAGGCCGGCTTCGACGCCGCCGTGCTCCAGAGGGCCCAGCAGGGCTTCGCCCTGAGCGGGGTCCCGGTCTCGCTGACGACCGACCCCAACGCCCCCGCCGCCCACACCATCAGCGTCGTCTCGCTGGCCACGAACCCCTCGATGCCCGGAGCCATCGGGATGACCTACCTGGGCGGCAACGGGTTCCACTATATCGACAACTCGGCGAACGCCGCCGGCACGGTCGACCAACTCGAGTCGATCGTCGCCCACAACGTCGACCACGAGCTGATGCTGGCCTTCGGCGTCCCCGAGGTCCACGACACGACCGGCCAGTACCTCGACGCCCGGAACGCCAGCTTCTCGATGATGACCAGCCCGTCGGCCGCGTTCAGCCCGGGTGCCGTCACCGACCTGCTCTCGCGGAACTTCCTGGCGACCAACGGCTCGGTGCTCTACCCCGGGGCCCAGCTCCTCGACTCGCAGACGGTCCCCGAGCCGGCGACGCTCGCCCTCTGGACGGTGCTGGCCTCGGCCGGGGTCGTCGCCCATCGCCGCCGGTCGCGGCGGCCGGATCGGGTCTGACCGCCGTGTGGATCTCAGCGTCCGAGTTGTCGAAGGCCCGCGCCGTCGCCCCTCGACCGAGGGGCCTCGGCGCGGGCCTTGGCGATCATCCCGGCGCGAGGGCCGGCGGCCTGGCCGATTTCCGGACATCGTCCGCCTCGCGAGATCGGGCCCGGGCGGCCCGGGCGGCCGGCCGATTTTTCGGAGGCATGACCACGGCCCTTGCGGTATGATATCCGGACGATCCGCCAGGCCGCCATCGATTGGAGGAACCGTGCCCCTCATGACCGACCTCGGCCACTTCGCGGGCGGCGAGCTGGCCTTCAACGTCGAGTCCGAGGGCGACCCGGCCGTGGGGCCGCCGACCGGCGACGCGCCGGGCCTCCCGCCCGAGCTGGCCTCGGTGCGGATGGCCAGGGCCGTCGACCGCTCGCCCGAGCCGTCACCCGGGGGCGGAGGAGCCGTTGAGGTCGGCCGCCGGGTGCTGGTCGTCGAGGACGACCGGGCGTCCCGGGTCGCCCTCCGGCGCCTCTTCGTCGCGAGGGGCTGGGAGGTCGCCGAGGCCGCCACGCTCGCCGAGGGGCTCGCCTCGCTGGAACCGCCGCCCCGGTGCGTGGTCCTCGACCTGATGCTGCCCGACGGCAACGGCCTGGAGCTCCTCAGGCGAATCCGGTCGCTCGGGATGCGCGTCCGGGTCGTGGTCGCCACCGGCGCCAGCGACGCCCGGGTCGAGGAGATCGCCGGCCTCGGCCCCGACTCCCTGCTCCGCAAGCCGATCGACTTCCCCACCCTGTTCAAGCACTGCGAGGGCTGATCGCCCTCCCGGGTCCCGGGCGATCCATGCCCGATCGTCGATGGCCGATGGCCGAAGGTGCGATCGCCGCCGATCCGGCCCCTCATTGACCATCGGACATCCCGCATCGGCCATGAATGATCGGGAATGCCTATCACGCCAGGATCTCCCGGATGACATGGCCGTGGACGTCGGTCAGGCGGCGGTCGATCCCGTCGTGACGGACCGTCAGCCGGGTGTGGTCGATCCCGAGCAGGTGCAGGACGGTCGCGTGGACGTCGTGGACCTGGGTCGGATGGTCGCGGTCGAGCGGCTTGTAGCCGAACTCGTCGCTCGGCCCGTGGGTCGTGCCGCCCTTGATCCCGCCGCCGGCCAGCCAGTTGGTGAACACATAAGGATTATGGTCCCGCCCCTTGCCCCCCTGCGACGACGGCATCCGGCCGAACTCGGTGGTCCAGAGGACCAGGGTATCCTCCAGCATCCCCCGTTGCTTCAGGTCCTTGATGAGGGCCGAGGCCCCCCGCGCCATGCCCCGGGCGAGCGGCCCGTGGTCGCGCCCGACGTCCTCGTGCGAGTCCCAGTTCCGGCGGGGGAAGCCGTTGTCGTTGCCCGACCAGACCTGGACGAACCGCACGCCCCGCTCCAGCAGGCGGCGGGCGACCAGGCACTTGCGGCCGAACGCATCGATCTCCTCGATGGCGTTGATCTCGCGGTCGAATGAGGTCTTGCCGTGGTCGAGGCCGTAGAGCCTGAGGACATGGGCGGGCTCCCCGGAGAGGTCCAGGGCCTCGGGCGCGGCGAGCTGCATCCGGGCGGCCAGCTCGTAGCTCCGGATGCGGGCCTCCAGCCGGTCGTCGCCCGGCCGGTCGGCGGCGTGCCGGCGGTTGAGCGAGCCGAGCAGATCCAGCCCGGCGGCCTCCCCCTCGGGCGTGATCGACCTGCCGCTCGGGGCGCGGAGGTAGGCGACCGGCTCGGCGGCGCCGGGGAAGACGACGGTCCCCTGATGCTGGGCGGGGAGGAACGCCGAAGCCCAGTTCTTCGGCCCGTTCGAGGCGAACCCCCGGTGGTCGGGCAGGACGACGAAGGTCGGCAGGTTCTCGTTCAGGCTCCCCAGCCCGTAGCTGACCCAGGCCCCCGCGCCGGGGAAGCCGGGCGTCTGGAACCCGGTGGCCTGGAGCAACGTCGCCGAGCTGTGGACGCCGCTCTTGCCCACCATGTTATGCACGAATGCCATGTCGTCCACGCAATCGCCCAGGTCGGCCACGACCTCGCCGAGCATCTTGCCGGATTGTCCATGAGCCTTGAAATCCCAGGCCGGCCGGAGCCACGGGCCGAGGCCGTCCTGGAACGCCTCGACCGCCTCGCCGAAGTCCGACTTCTGGCCATGCCGCCGGATCAGCTCGGGCTTATAATCAAAAAGATCGATATGGCTCGCCGCCCCGGCCATGAAGAGCTGGACGACCCGCTTGGCCTTTGGCGGATGATGGACCACCCCGCCAACGGCCCGCTCCTCGGCAAGCAAGCTCGCCAGCGCGATCCCGCCGAGCCCGCCGCCGGCCCGCCAGAGGAAGTCGCGGCGGGAGGCCGGCGCGGCGGGATGGCCGGCCTGATGGTAGGGCGAACTGTGGTTTGCCATCGGTCTCCCTGTCGCCCAGGCCCAAGTAGAACATATGTAGGGTGGGCCGAGTGAGACGAGGCCCACCATCATCGCCGGACCGAACCGTGGTGGGCCTCGTCTCACTCGGCCCACCCTACGAAGGCGCCTATCTCCGACCGCCTCAAATCAATCCACGAACACGAACTCATTGAGATTAAAGATCACC
>JAJYDH010000074.1 GCA_021777685.1 Planctomycetota bacterium
CGAGCTTGTCGCGGAGGGTCCGGTAGAAACTGTGGCCGGGGAGCCGGAGCATGGGAAACGGGGTCTTGCCCCGGCGGACGACGATCCGGTCGCCGGCCTCGACGGGGACCTGGACCTGGCCGTCGACCACCAGGAAGGTCGCCACCCCCTGGGCCAGGGGGATCATCTCGAAAACCTTGTGATGGCTGTCGACCAGCGGGCGCTGGGTCAGGGTGTGGGCGCAGAGCGGGGTGACGACGAAGCTGTGGGCGTCGGGCGGCAGGATCGGGCCGCCGGCCGAGAGGCTGTGCGCCGTCGAGCCGACCGGCGTGGCCAGGATCAGCCCGTCCCCCCGGTAGGTCATCACCCCCTCGCCGTCGATCGACAGGCCGATCTCCAGCAGGTGGAACACCGGCGCGGCGCGGAGGACGACGTCGTTGAGCCCGCGGAACGTCCTCGACGGGCCGCTCTTCGGGATCAGGGTGCAGGACAGGGTCATCAGGTTGTCGACGGTGTAATGCCGGCCGGCCAGGCCGTCGAGCCGCTCCAGGAACCCGTCGGGCGTCAGCTCGGTGAGGAAGCCGAGCCGGCCCAGGTTGATCCCCAGGACCGGCGTGGGGGAGTCGCCCATCCGCCGGGCGGTGTGCAGCACCGTGCCGTCGCCGCCCAGGACCAGCGCCACGTCGGCCGAGAGGGTCGACAGGTTGGAGTCGGGCGCCAGGTCGACACCGCCCGGGATCACGCCCGGGTGATCCTCCAGCGCCCGGAGGAGCCGCGGAACCTCGGCCCGGACCTCCGCCTTGGTGCCGTTGCCCAGGATCACCACGTTCAGGGGCGGGTGGGGCACGGCTGGGTCTCTCCGGGGGATCGAGCCGCCGAGCGAGCGGTCAGCGATCAGCGGTCAGCCAGACAGGACATCATGGAGCGGACATCATTCCAGGTTCGTGCGCCGAAGTGAACCCCGGGTGCGGCCCTCCGAGAAAGCTGACCGCTGACCGCTATTCGCGGATCGCGACGGCGACCTCGGCGACGAAGGCGAGCTTGCGGTCGCCGGCGCCCCCGAGGGTCTTCTCCAGGACGGCGATCGTCCGGGGGACCTGGCCTTCGAACAGGGTCTTGCCCTTCGCGGTGATCTTGACCGGCCGGTCGAGGTCGAGCATCCGGTCGTCGAGCCGGATGAGGAGCTTCTCGACCCCCTCGGCCTTCTCGATCCGGACCTCCTGCCCTTCGACCGAGGCGATCACGGTCGAACCTTTGCGGGCGTGGCCGGACTCGACGGCCAGCCAGTAGAAGCGGTCATGGGTCACGTCGTCCTGATACCAGACGACCTTCTTCGGCGTCGGGTTTCGGCGGAATTTGGCCATCCAGGGGACGGCCGAGGCGTCCTCGCGGTTCATCCAGTGCCCCCGGCCGGGGTGGATCTCGGTGAGGTGGACGTAGCCGTCGGGGTCGTCCTGGCGGAGCCTGTCGAGCTGGTCGCCCCACTCGCGGGCGATCTTGTTTCGGTCGTAGGCCCCGTCCTCGGCGCCGACGTGGATGGCGAACGGGAGGTTGCGGAGGCCCAGCGGCGACGCCTCGTTGGGGTGGCCGGCCATCATCGACGCGGCGGCCAGGCGATCAGCCATCCGGGGGGCGAGCTGATAGACGCCGTCGCCGCCGGCCGAGTATCCCATCAGGTAGACGCGGTCGGGGTCGACGTCCTCGAAGACGACCAGGTCCTCGATCAGCCGTTCGAAGAAGCCGTCGACGTGCGACTGGTGCCAGAGGTCCCAGGTGTTCGTCGGCGCCCTCGGGGCGAGGTAGACGCCCTCCTCGGGCCTGTACAAGCCCTTCTGGTTCTCGTACTGCTGGTCGTTGACCCGCGCCGGGGCTCCGCCGCCGCCGTGCATCGAGAGGTAGAGGCTCCGGCCGCCGGGCGGCTTCTTGCCGAAGACCTTGTACGCGAACGGCATCTCCAGGTCGCCGACCTTGAGCCGCCTCGCCTTCACCTCGGCCGCGCGGGCCTGCTTGATCTCGGCGACGTGCCGCCCCCAGAGGATCGCCAGGGCGCGGGCGGCGTCTTCCTTCGTGAGCGGGACTGATCCGTAATCCGCCTTCGAAGCGGCCTTACCCCCCAACGCATCGACCGCAGCCGACGACTTTGCCCGGTCGGGGCCCTCGGCCCCGAGGGTCGACGGGATCAGCATCGAGGACAGGCCGAGGAAGGCGACGAGACGGAGGGACGCGGGCATGGGGTCGGCCTCGACGGGGAAGGATGGCGGGGATTCGCTAGCGGATCTCGACGACCTGGTCCGGCTCGGCCGAGAGCTTGACCGTCCGGTTCAGGGCCTCGCCGCCATCCTTGCGGACCTGGACCTCATACGAGAGGTCGCCGGGCAGCTCGAACGTGGCGGCGTCGGCGATCTTGTCCTGGGCGACGATCCGGCCGTCGTGGCGGACGGTGATCTCGCCGGGGGCGGGCGACCTGAACGTGACCTTGCGGCGGAGGGTGTAGCGGCGGGTGACGTCCTCGGCCGGGACTCCCCGGTCGTCCCGCCTCCAGACCATCGGGAAGTGGGTCTCGGTCGGCTTGAACGCCGTCGCGTAGATCCGGTGCTCGGGCTTCGACTCGTCGGCCTTGGCCGCCTGGCCGATGAACCAGCCTTCGTTGAGCTTGCTCGGCTCGCAGGCCCCGACGAACGACCATTCGCGGTCCCAGACCTCGACCCACGTGTGGTTCCCCGATTTGTTCGTCCACATCGGCGTGCCGACCAGCCGGGCGGGAATCCCCACGGCCCGGCAGGCGTCGATGAGCAGGATCGACAGCCCGGTGCACGAGGCGTAGCCCGCCGCGATCGACTCGTAAGGGCTCTGGTCCGGCTTGGGCCGTTTGGTCGCGTGATAGGCGACGTTGAAGGTCTTGAAGACCTCGACGTTGAGCCGCTTCACCGCCTCGCCCGGCGTGGGCGATTCCTTCGCGACGGCGATGAACCGGTCGTAAAAGTCCTTCCGCCAGTCGTCCCGCCGCTCGTTGACGCTGGCGTAGGGCAAAACGTACTCGAAGAACAGTTCCTTCGGGATCTTCGGGCCCCAGGGCGTCGCCTCACGGGCGAGATAGGCGTAGCGGACGTTCGCCAGCAGGTAATCCTTGCCGAGCACCTTGAGGTCGCGCTCGGGCATGTTGGCGATCAGGAACCCGACCGCCTCGCGCTGCTCGGGAGGGGCCTCGCGGATCGCCTCGGCCAGGTTCGAGGCGTTGTCCCCCGCCTTCGCCAGCCGCTCGGCGACGGCCGAACGGTACTCGGCCGACAACAACTCCGGGGCCGGGACGGGCGAATCGGCCCCGGCGAGATGGGCCAGGGAGACGAGCAGGGCGAAGGCCGCGACCATCCTCGAACAACTCATGTCCGCCCTCGAAGGCACTCGGGAGAGTTCCGCGTCGCCCCATCACGGCTCGGGAGACTCCCCGCGGATGCACCGATCGTACTCGCGGGACGAGGGTTCCGCCAAGGGCCTGTCGGACGGCGACGGGCGGCCGATGCCAGCCCTTGAACCGGCGGCCGTATCCTGCGACGATCCATCACGGCGGCGCGGCCCGGTCGGATGGCCCCGCGATCGACCAGGATACTCCAGAATGTCGTTCCGAGACTTCAATTTCCCCGAGGTGCAGCATCTCCTGGGCCTGACCCTGGCCGAGGTCGACCTGTTCGGGAAGGCCGCGCCGCTGGACGTCTCGGCCGAGTTCGCGGGGCGGATGAGGGCCGGGGTCGACCTGGCGCTGGCCATCAACACCGAGAAGGCGCGCTCGGAGTTCATCATCGCCCCGGTCCTGATGGAACTCCGCCGGCTGCTGGGGGAAGGATTCGGGCTCTTCTCGGGGATCGAGTTCGACGTGGATGCGTCCCGAGGCTTGAGCGGGTACTGCGACTTCATCCTGACCCGTTCGCCCTTGCAATCGGTCCTGACCGCCCCGCTCGTGGCCATCGTCGAGGCCAAGAATGACAACATCAGGACCGGGCTGGGCCAGTGCATCGCGGCGATGGTGGCGGCCCGGGAGTTCAACGCGAAGTCCTCGGCCCCGGTCGAATCGACCTACGGGGTGGTGACGACGGGCGGCGCCTGGAAGTTCCTCCGGCTGACGGGCTCGGCCCTGGAACTCGACAAGCACGAGTATTTCGTGGCCGAATTGGGCCGGATCATGGGCATCCTCGCCTCGATCCTCCGGACCCATCCTTGACCGTCGCGCCGCTGCCGGGCCAAGGGAAGGTACGAATGACCGACGAGGATTGGTTCGACCGCGAGCCGATGCACGTCGCGGCCCTGGGCGGCCGGCGCTCCGGCATCATCGACCCGTTCGGCTCGCGTCCGCAACCGATCCCGCGATGGTTTTCCGGCGTCACGGCCAAGGGCCCCGCCGATCAGCCCAGCGTGAGCATGGCGTTCGGGAAATCGACCTTGAGGATCGATCCACGCAAGAAATCCAGTCCAAGCAGGCCGTCGATACCCGCGGCGGGCGGCAAGGAATGAGCGAGCACGGGAAACCCAAGTCGATGCCGGCCCAGGGTCGACAATCGGTTGAGGATGATCCGAGGGACGAGTTCGACACCGTTTCCCATCGCCACGGTGACGCGATCGGCCGCGGTCGCCGGGTCGTAACCGACGGCCAGCAGGATCGTCGAACGGACCAGGCTGGTCGTCGCCCCGGTATCGAGGATGAGCCGCAGGTCCGCTTGGCCTCCCGGACCGGAGAGGCTCGCTTCGGCCACGATCGGGCCCCGGGCGGCATCGAAGGTGAAGCTCATAGGATCAGCGCGACGTCCTCCGGCATCTCGCCCAGGTAGCGGAACGCGAACCGGATCGGCCGGAGTTCCAGGAGCTTCCGGTCGACGTCGTCGCGATCGGGGCTGTGGAACAGGACGATGCCGGACAGGAGCCGCTGGTACTCGTCGGTCTGGGGATCGCCGATCAAGACCCACTCCGAAGGGAAGCGGGCCTCGATCTGGTCGAGCGTGAGGACGTCGTTCATGGGCTTTTCCCTCATTTTCACCCCGCCCACGCCTCCGAGCCATCCCCCAGCGTCGCCAGCGCCGGCAGGCCCAGGGTCCGGGCGAGGTCGAGCGCGGCCCGGGTGAGCCCCTCGACGTCGAGGCCGGCCTCGGCGAGCTGTTCTTCGCGCTCGGCGTGGAGGATGAAGCGGTCGGGCAGGCCCAGCCGTCGGACGTGCGACGTGCTCAGGCCCGCGTCGGAGGCGGCCTCGAGCACGGCGGAGCCGAAGCCGCCGGGGAGGCAGCCCTCCTCGACCGTCAGGACGAAGCCGCACTCCTCGATCGCCTTGAGGGCGGTCGGCTTGTCGAGCGGCTTGGCGAACCGGGCGTTGATGACCCCGACGCGGAGGCCGTGCTGCTCGCGGAGCCGTTCGGCGGCGCGGAGGGCGGTGCCGACCAGCGTCCCGCAGGCCAGGAACATCCCGTCGGTCTCCCACTCCAGGATCTCGGCCTCGCCCAGGACGATCGGCTGGATCTCGCGGTCGATCGTCTCCAGGTTGGCCTTGGGGTAGCGGATCGAGGTCGGGCCGTCGTGGTTCAGGGCGAAGTCGAGCATCGGGGCGACGTCCTTCTCGTCGCCCGGGGCCATGACGACCATGTTGGGGAACATCCGCATGTAGGCCAGGTCGTAGCTCCCGTGGTGCGTCGGCCCGTCGGCGCCGACGAGCCCGGCGCGGTCGAGGGTGAAGACGACCGGCAGGTTCTGGAGCGAGACCTCCTGGAAGATCTGGTCGAAGGAGCGCTGGAGGAACGTGCTGTAGATGTCCACCACCGGCCGGGCGCCCGCCTTGGCCATCCCGGCGGCGAAGGCGACGGCGTGGCTCTCGCAGATCCCGGTGTCGAAGAACTGCGAGGGGAAGTCCTCGCGGATCTTCTGGAGCTTGTTCCCCTCGCACATCGCGGCGGTCAGGACGGCGACCTTGGGGTCGGCCTGGAGGGCCTGGAACAGGGCGTCGCTGACGGCGTCGGTGTAGGCTCGGCTGGACGAGGTGGTCAGCGGGATGATCCCGTCTTCCATCCTCCGGAACGGCGAGGGTGCGTGGTACTTGACCGGGTCTTCCATCGCGGGCGGGAAGCCGTGCCCCTTGTCGGTCAGGACGTGGAGCAGCACGGGCCCTTCCATCGCCTTGACCTTCTCCAGGTAGTGCCGGAGGGTCTTGATGTCGTGGCCGTCGATCGGGCCGATGTAGGCGAAGCCCAGCTCCTCGAAGAGCATCCCGCCGTGGAGCGACGCCTTGATCGCGTCCTTCATCTGCTGGAGCCAGCGGTCGGCCTGGTCGCCGACCAGCGGGATCGACGGCAACAGCTTGCGGATCTTCTTGTTCCAGTCGTTGTAGGTCGTGGCCATCCTCGCCTTGTCGAGGTAGTAGCCCATCCCGCCGACCCTCGGGCAGATCGACATCTGGTTGTCGTTGAGGACGACCAGGAACTTCTTGCCCAGGCCGGTGGCCGCGTTGTTGAGGCACTCGAAGACGATGCCCGAGGGGAACGCGCCGTCGCCGATCACGGCGACCGAGTGCCGCTCGGGGTGGCCGGTCAGCTCGTCGCCGGCGCGGAGGCCCAGCGCGGTCGAGGGGGCGCAGCCGGCGTGGCCGGTCATGAACAGGTCGAAGGGGCTCTCGGCGGGGTTGGGATACCCCATCAGGCCCCCCTTGGTCCGGATCGTGTGGATCGAGTCGGCCCGGCCGGTGATCAGCTTGTGGGGGTAGACCTGGTGCCCGGTGTCCCAGATCAGCCGGTCGGATTGGAAGTCGAAGGTCAGGTGCAGGGCCAGGCAGAGCTCGACGACGCCGAGGTTGCTGGCGAAGTGCGCGGGTCGATGGTTGACGACGCTGATCAGCTCGTCGCGCATCTCGGCGGCGAGCCGTTCGAGGTCCTTCTCAGTGAGCGTCTTCAAGTCGGTCGGCGACTTGATCCTTGCCAGCACCGCGCTGTTCATCAGCGGTCCCTTTCCAGAAGATCCAGGGCCAGAGCCCGCAATCGCGCGCCTCGCCCGCCGAGCGGGGCCAGCGCCCCCACGGCCTCGTCGGCCAGCTCCCGGGCCCGTCGACGGCTCCCTTCGACGCCGAGGAGCCCGGGGTAGGTCCACTTCCCCAGGCCGTGGTCCTTGTTCACCCGCTTGCCCAGCTTCGCCTCGTCCCCCTGGACGTCGAGCAGGTCGTCGACGATCTGGAAGGCCAGGCCCACCGCGTGGCCGTAGACGTCGAGGGCTTCGAGCGTCGCCCGGTCGGCCCCCGCGACGATCGCGCCCATCTTCAACGAGGCACGCAAAAGGGCCCCGGTCTTCCGCCGGTGGATCGCCTCCAGCGCCTCGAGCGTGGCGTCGGTCCGCCCTTCGGCCTGGAGGTCGGCCATCTGGCCCCCGACCATCCCCGCCGGCCCGGCCCCCTCGGCCAGGGCCAGGACGCACCCGGCGGCGGCCTCGGCCGGCCGGACGTCGCGGGCGATGATTTCGAAGGCCAGCGTCAGGAGCGCGTCGCCGGCCAGGACGGCCGTCGCCTCGTCGAACGCCTTGTGGCAGGTCGGGCGCCCCCGGCGGAGGTCGTCGTCGTCCATGCTCGGCAGGTCGTCATGGATCAGCGAGTACGTGTGGACCATCTCCAGGGCGCAGGCGGCGGGCATCGCGTCCTCGGGGCCGGCGCCCAGGGCGTCGGCCGCCATCAGTGCCAGGATAGGCCGGAGCCGCTTGCCGCCGCCGAGCAGGCTGTACCGCATCGCCTCGGCCAGCCGGGCCGGGCAGGCGGCCGAGGGGCCGGCGTCCGCCTCGGGCAGGTAGGCGGCCAGGGCCCCGTCCACCCGCCGCCTCGACTCCCGGAGATAGTCGGAGAGCCCGGGCTCGACGGTCTCGATCGGCGTGGTTGTCGTCATGGGGCGAACGCGAGGGGTCACGGATCGATCCGGTTCGTCGGAGGCGGGACGGCTCGCCATCCATGCGAGACCTGACTCAGCCCGCCCGAGAGGGGCTCCCGATCGGCAACCCTATTGTTGACATTCGAAGTCCGATTGTCCATCCGCCACCGCTCGAAACCGGGAAGGCTCGAAGCTACCAAGTCGACGGCGCAAAGGCGGGAATCTAGGGCAAATCGGGCGACTTTGCGGTCATTCCGCCTGGCCGAACCAGCGCGAGGCCAGCCCCGAGCCGAGCCGGGGTTCCAGGCCGGTCCGCCAGGGGCCGATCAGGCCGGTCCGGCGGATGTCGCGGTGCCGCTTGTTGGCCCGGAGCAGCTCGCCGGGCAGCGGGATCGGCTCGGGCTTGAACGAGGGGGAGCCGATCGGCCCCTGGACGCGGACGACGAGGATCTGGCCGCTCAGCTCGCGGGTGAAGTCGCTGAACAGCGGGACCCGCACCGAGTCGCGGCCGGGGAGGATCCGGAGCTTGAGGTCGACGGTCCCCTGGACGTCGAGCGAGCCCCGGCCGTCGAGGCTGAAGGCGTTGCCGACCAGGCGGACCGGGTCGAGCGTGGTCTCTCCGTTGTCGATCTTGAAGGCGAGCTCGGCCGAGTCGAACGCGGTCCGGGTCTCCTTGGCCAGCTTCAGGACGTTGAAGAACCGGATGGCGACCGGCAGGGTGCCCAGCTCCCCCTGGACGATCCGGGCCGAGCCGTCGCCGGTGATGGTGTGGGGGTCGTACCCCAGGCCGCTGACGTCGAGCCGGGCCGTGACCAGCCCCCGGACCCTCTGGTGGCCGGGCTGGTTCATGGCGTAGGCCCGGAGGTCGGCGTCGCGGAGCTTCAGCAGGACCGAGTAGCGCGGCGTGGCGTCGAGCGACGCCCGGAGGTGGCCGTCGAGGTCGCCGCCGAGCACCTTGCCGGAGATCCGCTCGAGCCTCGCCAGCCCCTCCTGGACGTCGAGGTCGGCGGTGAGCTGGGTGATCTGCTGGCCGAAGACCGAGACGCTGGCCAGGTCGAGCTTGCCGTGGACGTCGAGGTCGTGGCCGTCGAACTTCCCGCCGACCGGGTACAGCTCCCCCTGGATGTGGTCGAGCCCCAGGTCGGCGCCGACCGAGACCTTGTTGTCGTTGAGGATCACCCGGGCGTCGTTCCAGGTGCACCAGGCCGACTCGCCGGCGCGGCCCGACCAGCCCAGCCCGAGGTTGGTCTTGATCGAGGAGATCCGGCGGTCGTCGAGCCGGCGGGCGAACTGGGCCATCACCGGCGGCATGTACCGCCTCAGCTCCTCGTCGAGCCTCAGCCCGGAGACCTCCAGCCGGCTGACCCCGAGGTTGAACCGGCCGTCGTCCTTGACGTCGACGACGCCCTGCGCGAACCGCACGGGGGCCTGGTGGAACTTGAACTCGACGTCGGTCATCGTCGTCGGCGGCGAGGTCGCCGTGTCGTAGACGAACGTCCCGCCGACGTCGTCCATCCGCAGCTCGATCGGCCCGGCCGGCGACCGCTCGGCCCCCACCAGGGGGTTGAACCGGAGCTTCACCCCGGTCTGCTTGCGGGGGACGATCACGACCCGGTCGCGCTCGGGCTCGCCGGGGGTGACGTGGATCGTCGCGTCGATGTCGCTGGCCCCGGTCGGGTTGAGCGTCGCCCAGGTCACTCGCCAGGGCGTCGGCAGCGCGTCGCGGAGCTGCTGGTCGAACGGGATGTTCTGGGCCTGGAGCCGGACGTCGACCTTGAAGTTGTCGCGGTTCTTCGGGTCGACCTTGCCGCCGGGGGGCAGCTTGAGGTGATTCACCTCGCCGCTGGCCCGGATCGCCGCCTGGCCGTTGTTGCCGCGCATGTCCTTGAAGATCCACCGGTCGGGGTGGATCTCCAGCCGGCCCTCCATGTTCATGACGGGGTATTTCAGCCCGTCCCAGGTGACCGAGCATCCCGGGTTGAGGTCGATCCAGGCGTCGATCCTCACCCGGCCCCGGGGGTCGTCCGCCGCCGTCAGCGGCGGGAGCCGTTCCAGCTCGGCGTGGCCCCGGACGGTCCCGGTCGGCCGGAACGAGTCGACCACCGGGCGGACGTCGGGCGGCAGGGCGTTGAACAGGACCGCGTCGAGCGGCAGAGACTCGGCGTCGAATGTCAGGTGCGCCACGGCGTCGAGGCCGGGGTTCTCGACCTTGCCGGTGACGCGGAGCGGCCGGTTGCCGATCAGCGTGGAGACGTCGAGCGTCATCACCTTGTCCGGCGTCAGCCGGACCTTGCCCCGGACGTGGTCGACCGGATACTTGAAGTGCTTGTACTCCATCGAGACGTCCAGGCAGTCGACGTCCAGCTCGACGGCGACCTCGGCCCCGGCCCGGGGCCGGACGAAGTCCGCCGAGAGGGTGACGCTGCCCCCTCGCGAGGTCCCCGTCCGGGCATTCCGGGGGAAGTACGCCAGCCAGATCTCCCGGAACTTGGGCGGGAGCCAGGTGAGGAGCCGCTCGTCCAGTTCCAGCTTGGTCGCCTCGGCGTGGGCCTCGAACGGCGACCCGGCCGGGTCGTCGGGGTCGATCGTGGCGCGCCCCCGGAGGCTCAGGCCGGTCGAGCCGTCGGAGCCGTCGGCCCGGGTGATGGTCAGCTCGCCGTCCTTGACCTCGACGTCGACCGAGATGTCGCTGACCGGGAACGGCAGTTTGGGGCACTTCCAGAGCCCCCGGCGGAGCCTGGCCGAGCCCTGATAGTGGAGGCTGGGGATCGCCGAGGGGTCGAAGCTGAGGCTCGCGAGGTCGGCGTCGACCTCGCCGCCGGCCAGCCCGGCCTGGCCGACCGCGTCCAGCGCCGCGGCCGGCAGATGGTCGCGGAGCCCTTCCGAGAGCGTCAGGCGGACGAGGTCCCCTCCCTTGAGTTCGACCCGCCCGGTGGCCGGGTCGACCGTCCCCTTGAGGTCGAGCCGGTCGAAGACCTCGCCCTTGGCCGTCAGTTCGAAGGCGACCGGGGCACCCGAGCCGGTCGTGGCCGGGATCTTGATCGAGACCTCGCGGAGGATCGTGAGCGGGGCCTTCGCGCCCGCCTCGGACAGCTCGACGGTCCCGTCCTGGATGGTGATCGGCGGCGTCGGCCTGTCGACCGGGCCGGGCCAGGGGTCGGCCAGGAGCCCTTGCAGGTTCCACGAGCCGTCCGCCTCGCGGCGGAGCCGGAGGATCGGCTTGGACACCGAGATCTCCTGGGCCTCGAACCGCCCCTTGGCCATCGCCCAGGGGTCGAACCTGACCTGGAGCCACTTCGCCTGCACGACCATCGGCCCGGGCTCGTCGCCGGCCCGCTCGCGGACGAGCAACTGGGTCAGCGTGACCTTGCCCGCGAACGGCCGGACCGTCACCTTGCTCACGTCCACCCGGCATCCCGGCAGGAATCTCGGCGCCTCGCGGCGGACCAGGTCCGCCAGGGTCTCGCTGTCGGTGGCGTACTGGTACGCGGCGATCGACCCGCCCACGGCCACCGCCATGACGACCAAGGTCCCCAACTTGAACAGCTTCCAGCAACGTCGGCGGACGCTCATCGGTCGATGCCTCCACGGCCCGGAGGTTCGTCGGAGACGGCAAGGCGGGCCCACGCCAGCGCCCGCGCCATCCCCACCGCCGCCAGGCCCATCGCCGGGACCTCGCCGGGGACCCGGTAGCGGATCGAGCTGACGAAGACCATGTGCAGCGCGCAGAAATACACGAGCGGCCCGGCCAGGAGCACCAGCGCCCGGAGGTCTCGCCGACGGTCCCAGATCCCCAGGGCCATCAGGGCGAAATACGGGAGCGTGACCAGGGCCGAGATCGCGGCGACCCCCGGCCCCCGGATCGTGTCGGCGTTGGGCCAGGGGCTCCAGAACCGCCCGAGCTTGATCACCGCCAGCCCGAGGACCCGCCCGGGATGCTCGCGGGCGAAGGCCAGCGACCGGGCCCGGAAGGTCGAATCCTGCTCGGACTCGCCCAGGGCCCGGACGTCCGGCTCGTCGACGAACTCCATGTCGCTGGCCCCGGTCGCCTGAGGGCCGATCCCGTCGAGCAGGCTCGCCCCGACCCACAGGGCCGTCGGAACGAACCGGCCGAAGATCCGCGCGTTCCGGGCCCACCAGGGGGCCAGGATCGCCGCCGTCGCCAGCGCCACCACCAGGGCCCGGCGGGCCGCGACCCGCCCCGAGCCCAGCACCCAGATCGCCAGCACGATCGGCACGAACAGCGCCCACGAAGGCCGCGACAGGATCGCCGCCCCCATCGCCAACCCCGTCCCGACCGCGACCAGCATCGGCCGGCGCGGCCCCCGATCCCGCCAGAGGCTAGCCAGGCCCCAGAGCCCCAGCAGCATCAGCGGCACGAACGTCGCCTCGGAGAGCAGCAACGCCGACATCCCCACGACATAAGGATGCACCGCCGCCAGCCCCGCCGCGGCCAGAGGAACCCAACATCTCCCCGGCGAGCCTCTGCCTCCCTCTCCCCTTGTTGGAGAGGGCTGGGGAGAGGGGTCAACACGCATGGCATCAGCGGCGTCCCTTCTGCCTCCCTCTCCCTCTGGGAGAGGGCCGGGGTGAGGGGCGTCGCCGGTCGACTGATCCGATCGGAGGCCCTTAACCCATGCCATCGGCGATGCGGCGTTCCTCACCCCCGGCCCCTCTCCCAGAGGGAGAGGGGAGGCAGACATCTGATCGCGTCCGTCTCCTCTGGCTCCCTCTGCCCTTGCGGGAGAGGGCTGGAGAGAGGGGTCAAGACGCTCGGCCTCGCGACACAGCACCGAACCCGCCAATCGCCCCACCAGCCAGGCCGCGACCGTCCCCAGCACCGCCTGGACCAGCCGGCTCGCCAGCAAGTTGTCGCCGAACACCGCGCGACACGCGGCCAAAAACAGCGGGTAGCCCGGGGTCCGCAGGGCATAGTGGGGCACGCCCCATTGCGAGACGGCGTAAGGCTCGCCCGCCACGATCGTCCGGGCCAGCTTGAGGTAGATCGCCGTGTCGGCGAACACGCAAGGCGTGCCCTGACTCCGGACGTACCGCCAGACGACGACCGCCGCGAGCATCCGGAGCCCGAGCGCCACCCCCAGGATCAACGCCCACGGCGCCGCCCGGTCGATCGCTCGGGGATGGTTCGCGGACTCGGCCATCGTTCGCCGCCCGTCGTCGCTCGCGTTGGGGGAATTTAGGGAAACGTCGGAGTCGGAGAAGGGCGCATCCAGGTGGGCGACGGATGGTACGCCGCCCCGCCCGGACGGTCAATCGCGGAATGGGGCCGATCGCCCGACCCCATGCAAACACGCCTTGACGCGCGACGTACTTTCCCCCACGATGCCGCCGCGACCGCGAGGGATGCGCCCGCATGAGCACCCGGCTCGACCAGTCCTGATGGAAGGGATGACCGATGCGTTTCACCGGATCAAGGATGGTCTTCGCGTTAACCGCCGCCCTGACAATCGCGGGGGCGGCCGCCTCAAGGACCAGTGCCGACGCGATTTACTCGGTGAAGGAAGTCGGCCCGGTCGACGCGACCGGCAACTACCTCAACGACCTCAGCCCCGCCGATCAGGCGGCCTTCCGGACGGGATCGTTCGACCAGTATGCCCATCCCGCCGTGGGGAACCCTCTCACAGGGTCCATCGGAGGGGAATATGATGTCCCTTACACGTCCGGGCACCTCACCGGTGTCATCTTCGCCGGCCGTTATTTAACGAGCAACAACAACGGCGTCGATGTCGGTACCGGGACATTTAACTACCTGGGCACAGCAACAGCCCCGGTCGTCACTTCCTTCGTACCAAGCCCTCACACGGCGGCAGAATCGAACGGGAACTATCAGCCGCCTACGACGTTCCAGAGCCCTGGTTATGTGAGTATGCTGGACAATGGAGGGCTGGGCGCGACGCCCACGGGGATCAATGATCACAACGTGGTCATCGCCAACGTCGGCGGCCCCAGGGCAACCATCTTCCTACCTCCGAGTGACCCGGCCAGTCCGCTCTACTTGACCGATAACCACCCGCAAGACCTGGGCGCGCTCGGCGGGCCAACGCCGACCAATCAGCCTTTCCGGACATCATCCGCCAATGCGCTCAACGACGCGGGCCAGATCGTGGGCTGGTCCCAGACACCCGGCGGGGTGCAGCATGCGTTCCTGGACAGCGCCAGCACCTTCATCATGCAAGACCTGAACAGCCTGATCCCGCCCACATCCGGGCTGACCCTGACCGACGCGGTCGGGATCGACGCCGACGGCCGCATCGTAGCCTATGGCACCGACGCCTCGGGCGCGACCCGCGAGTTCTTGCTAACTCCCCAGACCACCCCACAGCCCGCCCCCGAGCCCACCACGCTCGCCCTGTTCGGGCTCGCCGCCGTCGCCTTCGGGGCCGGGCGGCTGATGGTCGGTCGGCGGAAGGTCGCGGCCTGACTCGAACCGCAGCCCCAGGACGCGCCGGGTCTCGCCCGTCATGCGGACCCGGTGGCTGATCCGGTGGCCGACCACCCAGACGATCCCGGCCTGATCGCAGACCAGCGGGACCGATGCTCGAAGCTCGCGAGGCACCCGAGCCCCCCGAAAGAAGTCGTTGAGCGGCCGGGAATGCCCCTCCAGGCCGAGCGGATCGAAGCGGTCGCCCGGCCCGGGCGGGCGGATGGTGAGGGGGAGGGCCAGGCGATCGAGGTCGACCGACTCGTCGCGAGGCTCATTTTCGTCCAGTGTCGCCCAGATCCGCCCTCCGGCCCAGTCCGCCGAGCCGGGCACGGGCAGGGAGGCCGGATCGGGCGGGGGTGGTCCGGGCAAGGTCGGCAATCGGCACAGGATCAGCCGTTCGGCGAGGCATTCCGCCTCGACGCCCGACCCGATCGAGACCCGGTTCGAGCCTTTCTCCGCCACCTTTCCCAGTCGCCGCCATCGTCGCTCGTCCATCGACCGTTCGGGCCAGCCGGCGAGGCGCCAGGCGAGCCGGAGCACCTCCCGACGCTCGGTCGGGTTCGTCTGGGCGAGGCCGACGCGGTCCAGGACGACCCGATCGGGGGCCGATTCGAGCACGAGGTGGCGCAGCCGCTCGCGGGCCATCCGCTCCAGGGCCCGGTTCGAGCCCGAGGCCAGCCGGCCGAGCCGGACCAACGCCTCGGCGACGGCCGGGTTGTACTCCTCGGCCAGCTCGGGGAGCAGTTCGAGGCGAATCCGGGCCCGGGTCCGGCTCGTGTCGAGGTTCGTCGAGTCCTCGCGAAACGGCTGGCCGATGGCGCGGAGATGGTCGCGGACCTCGGCTCGCGAGGCCCCGAGCAGCGGCCGGACGAGCACCACGTCGGGCGTCAGCCGACGCCGGGGCGGCATCCCCGCCAGCCCCCGGAGCCCCGTGCCCCGGACGATCCGGTGGAGGATCGTCTCGGCCTGGTCGTCGAGGGTCTGCCCGACCGCGACGCTCGAAGCCCCCCGGGCCCGGGCGACGGTCGCCAGCCACTCATAGCGGGCCCGGCGGGCGTCCGCCTCGAAGTGCGCCGGGCGGGTCGCCCGCCAGTGGCCGAGGTCGAACGGCAGGCCCAGCGAGGCCGCCAGCTCGGCCACGAACCGGGCGTCGCCCCGGCCCTCCTCGCCGCGAGTCCCGTGGTCGAGGTGCGCCACCGAGAGCCGGAGGTCGAACTCGGTCCGGGCCTCGTGCAGGACCCGGAGCAGCCCCACGCTGTCCCCCCCGCCCGACACGGCCACCACCACGCCGGACCCTCGGAGGCGGCCGAGATGCTCGCGGAGGCCCGGGAAGCGGGAGAGGTCGCCGGCGCTCACGGCAGGATCTCGACGGCGATGCCGGGGAAGCGGGCCAGGCGAAGGTCGTTCGTGAGGAAACGATCGCAGCCGGATTCGACGGCCGCCGCCAGGTGGAGCGAGTCGGCGAGCTTGTAGCCATGGTCCGCCCGGATCATCGTCGCCCGGTCGAAGACGGCGCCTGACAAAGGGACCAGGCGGACGTCCGGCTGCAAGAAGAACCCGTCGAAGTCGGACAGGCGTTGGACGTCTCGCGCCCGGATGGGTCCGACGCGACATTCGAACCGGGTCAGGTCGCTGACGGCGAGCAGCTCCCCCGCCGCGGTGCCCGCCCCGATCCGGTTGGCCGCCCGGGACTGAAAATGGCCGACGTGGTCCAGCAGATAGATGAGAATCAGGCTATCCAGGTAGGTCATCGGTGGTCGGGCTCGCGGCTCTTGTCGTCCCGGGCAACGCCCCCGCCCGGCTCATCCCATGATCGAAGATTTTCAATGTCTTCATCGATCTCCTCCTTGGTTCGAAACGGAAAGCCTTCCGCTTCCCGCCGGGCCCGGATTCGGGCGAGATACGGCCCATAACCTTCGCCGGCCCGCCTGGCCGCCTCGAGCCCGTCTTCCCCCCAGTCGCGCATCTCCTCGATGTCCGCGTCGATCTCCTCCTTCGTCCGGAAGACGGCCCCCGATGCTTCCAGCTCGGCCCTTGCCCGTCGCAGGTAATCGAACCAATTTCCGCTCTTGGGCACTTCCGCCACCGGCCGGATCGTGACCTCGACCGGCCCGGCGGGCAGGTCGGGGCGTTCGGCGAGTTCCAGGGTGCCGTCGGGGTTCAGGGTGCCCCGGATGACGTGGGACGTCTCGTTCATGGTCCGGTCCGATCGGGTTCGAGGGCTTTTCCCGCCTGCCCCCATTATGGGCCCGACCTCGCCGCGGCCGCAACGTCACGAGCCCGGCATCGACGGCCATTCCGGGGCGGGAATGCCGCCGAACGGCCTCGGGGTGCCTCTCTCGATTTTGGGATCGCGACGCCCCTCGTTCCCACGGTCCTCCGTGGGAATGCCGTCCGGGACGCTCCGCGTCCTCTCCCGTGCGGCGCGGCCGGGCCTGAAGACGACGCGGAGCGTCGAGGACGTCATTCCCACGCGGAGCGTGGGAACGAGGGGCGTCGCTCTCGGCGATGTCCAAATTCGAGAGGGGCACCCACGGCCTCGCGCGAGCCTTGACCCGGGCCCCCTCCGGCCAGTAGGGTTGCGTGGATCGCCCCGGCCCGGATCGGGCGCCGGGCCGGGCATCTCAACGGGCCCGAGATCGCGACCTTACAGGAACCTGGAACCCACTGATGAGCATGCAGCACGCACCCATCGCCGCCGTCCTCGGTCGCGAGATCCTCGACAGCCGGGGCAATCCCACCGTCGAGGTCGACGTCACGCTCGCCGACGGGACGGTCGGCCGGGCCGCCGTCCCCTCGGGCGCCAGCACCGGCGCTCACGAGGCGGTCGAGCTCCGCGACGGCGACAAGAAGCGCTACCTGGGCAAGGGCGTCACCAAGGCCGT
>JAJYDH010000617.1 GCA_021777685.1 Planctomycetota bacterium
ATCCGTCGAGCTGATCGGAGCCGAGGCCGGCGGCCGGGGACCGACCTCGGGCGAGCACGCCTCCAGCCTCACCCAGGGGCGGCCGGGCGTGCTCCACGGGAGCTTCAGCTACGTCCTCCAGGACGAAGACGGCCAGACCGACGACGTCCACTCGATCTCGGCGGGCCTGGATTACCCGGGCGTCGGCCCCGAGCACAGTTACTGGAAGGACGCCGGCCGGGTCCGCTACGAGAGCGTCACCGACGCCGAGGCCCTCGAAGCCTACGGGATCTCGGCCCGGAACGAGGGCATCCTGCCGGCCCTCGAATCGAGCCACGCGCTGGCGCAGGCGTTCAAGGAAGCCACCAGGCTCGGCCCCGAGAAGATCCTCGTCGTCTGCCTCTCCGGCCGGGGGGACAAGGACGCCTTCGAGGTCGCCCGCCTCCGCGGCGAGCCGATGGGCTGACCGGCCGACCCGATCGTTGTCCATAGTCCCAACGTCCCTGAGCGAAGCATGAACCGCATCGACGCCCTGTTCGCCCGCCTCAAGCGCGAGGGCCGCCCGGCCCTGATGCCGTTCGTCACGGCCGGCGACCCCGACCTGTCCGCCACCGCCGCGATCGTCGCCGAGGTTTTCCGCCAGGGCGCGGACATGGTCGAGGTCGGCATCCCCTACTCGGACCCGATCGCCGACGGCCCGGTCATCGCGGCCAGCTACACGCGGGCCCTGAAGGGCGGCGTCAAGCTCTCGCGGATCTTCGAGACGTTCCGCGTCTTCCGGGCCGAGGCGGAGGTCGGGGTTTCGAGCGACGCCCCGCTCGTGGCGATGGTCTCTTACGCGATCATCCATCGACAGGGGGCCGACCGCTTCCTCCGCGAGGCGGTCACGGCCGGTTTCGATGGCCTGATCGTCCCGGACATGCCGGTCGAGGAGTCCGACTCGCTCTGCCGGCTTGCCACCGCGCTCGACCTCCGGCTGATCCAGCTCATCACGCCGACCACCCCGCGAGATCGGGCGGTCCAGATCGCCCGCTCGACGACCGGGTTCATCTATTACGTCTCGGTCGCCGGGATCACCGGCGAGCGCCGGAGCCTGCCGCCGGAGCTGGCCGAGAACGTCGCCTGGCTCCGGACCCAGACGGATTTGCCGATCTGCATCGGGTTCGGGATCGGCAACGCCGGCCAGATCCGCGAGCTGGCCCCCGCCGCCGACGGCCTGATCGTCGGCAGCGCCCTGATCCGGAAGCTGGCCGACGCCGGGTCGCGGCCCCGCGAGGAGGTCGTCGGCGAGATCGGACGGTTCGTCGCGGAGCTGGCGACGGGGCTGAAATGAGGCTCTTCTCGTAGAGACCGAGGGGAACGGCAGGACAAATCCTACCCTACGGCAAATCGTCCAGCTCGATCTCGGGGGCGTCGATCGCGTCGGTGACGACGTGGATCGTGTGCCCCTGCCGGCAGGCTGTCCGACGGCCCCGGACGGTCACACCTTCCTGCTCGAATTCCCAGGGTTCGCGCGTCACCTCTTTCGGTGCGTACGCGGCCTCGCATGCCGGGCAAAACGCCCTCTCGAAGTGGCCATCGCCGATCAGGCCGTTGGCGACCAGGTCGATCGCCGGCTCGTCTTTCAGGTCGGGGGTGGCGACATCGTCGCCCTCGTCGGGCAGCGACCGCAACCATTCGAGGCAGGAGACGAGCCGGCGGTTCTCCTCGACCAGCTTCATGACCCGGAGGTCCCAGCCCTTGTGCTCCTCCAGCTTCGTCTCGATCCGCTCACGCAGCGGGGCGAGTCGGAGCAGGAAGACGCCGTGCTCGACGCGGAACCTCGACGCGTCGAAGACGGTGAAGGCGGGCTCGTCGGGGCTCTGGAACCGGACGAACGCCATTGGCGATCAGACCTCGTAGGAATCCAGCCGATCGGGGATGATGACGGGCGATTCGACGTGGGGCTGGAGCACCGACTTGAGGGCTTCGAGGCTCTCGGTCTCCCCGTGGACGAGGAACGCCTTGTCGATCTTGCCGCCGGACTGGGCATACCACCAGGCCAGGTCGTTGCGATCGGCGTGGCCGGAGAAGCCATCGAGGACGTAGACGGCGGCGTTCAGCTCGTGCCACTGGTCCATGATCTGGATGCGTTCGACCCCCTCGGCGATCTTCCGGCCGAGCGTCTTCTCGGCCTGATAGCTCACGATCACGATCGCGTTGTCGGGGTCGGCGACGGCGTGCTTGAGGTGGTGCCTGATCCGCCCGGCGTCGCACATGCCCGACGAGGCGATGATGACCATCGGCCCCGGCTGATAGTTCAGCCGCCGGGAGTCGTCCCAGGTCTCGCAGAACTCGACGTACTTCGAGCCGAAGTACCTGGGGTCCTTGTCCATCAGGCGTCGGGCGTCGGGCGTGTACGCCTCGGGGAACTCGCGGTGGATGTCGGTCAGTCGGAGGGCCAGGGGGCTGTCGACATAGACGGGGATCGGCCGGACCTTGTGGACCGCGAACAGCTCCTGGAGGCAGTAGACCATCCGCTGGGTCCGGCCCAGGCTGAAGGCCGGGATGATCACCCGCGACTGGAGGCGGATCGCCCGCGCGACGATCGCGTGGAGCTGCTTGATAAGTTTGTCGTAGGGTTCGAGCTCCTTGTTTCCATAGGTGCTCTCGGAGACGAGGATGTCGATGTCCTGGATCGGCGTCGGGTCGGGCAGGAGGCCCATGTTCCGCCGGCCGAGGTCGCCGGTGAAGACGAACCGCCGGGGCCTGCCGTCCTCGACATAATCGAGCTGGACGATCCCCGAGCCGAGGATGTGGCCGGCGTCTTTATAGGTCAGCGTCACGCCTTCGAGGATCTCGGCCGGCTCGTCGTAGGGGAGGCGTTTGAACTGTTCGACGACCCACTCGACGTCGGTGAGTTCGAAGAGGGGTTCGAGGGGCTCGGCGCCGGCGGCCTTGAGCGAGCCGTTTCGCAGATCCTCGCGCTGGATTCGCGCGCTGTCGCGGAGCATCACACTGGTGATGTCGGCGGTAGCCCGGGTGACGTAGATCGGGCCGCGATACCCGGCCCGGACCAGGCAAGGGATTCGGCCGATGTGGTCGTTATGCGCGTGCGATACGATGACGGCGTCGAGCGACCGGGGGTCGAAGGTGAAGTTTCGGTTGGGGCCGTTGGGGTCGGAGCGATCGGAATCGTACAGTCCACAATCCAGCAGAATTTTATGCCGGCCGATTTCAAGTAGATGGGCGCTTCCGGTGACTTGCCTCGCGGCGCCATGGAACGTGATTCGCAACCGACCATCCTCCCGTCCCGCGGTCCCATGTCGACCGCCTAGCCTCGACGCCCGGCGGGCGGGGCGGGGCGTTTCGCTCGGAGGACCGGCTCCCCCGACTGGATTTTCGACTTTTTTCTTGCATTCCTTATGTTGCCAAAATCCGACACTAAATTCAAGGGCATCGATGCCCCTCGATGACAACGGGTGTGACAGCGGATTCTTGGGGTTCATGCCGCTCGTGCCCAAAACCGCTCCCACTGGTCGGTCTGGCGGCAGCAGATCAGGGCGGCCATCGCCCGCGCGTTCTTGTGCCGCCAGCGGGCTC
>JAJYDH010000618.1 GCA_021777685.1 Planctomycetota bacterium
CCCCGGGCTACTGACGGTCGCCCCTCAGGGGCTGCAAGAGCCATGAACCCATGACGTTACATTAATACGTGACAGTCGAACCACGAAGCGCGACCATGCGCTTGACGAACGTGAACCGCTGTGGGAAATCCGAGATCTCAGATTTCAGATCTCCAATCAACCCTTCCTGACCAACACGCCATAAGCAACCTCAGCGACATGAATCAAACGCCAAAGTCCCCTTTCGGAGAGGGAGCCAAAAGGGGCGGTTTGACGGCCGGGATTGGCTTCGTCTTGATCCTGTCCCTCCTCGCCGGCTGCGGCCCGACCCCGGCGACGCTCGTCGAGCGGGCCGCCCTGAAAGGGCACTCGCGGGAGATCGTCTCGCTGGCGTTCTCGCCGGACGGAAAGGCCGTGGCGTCGCGAGGGGCCGACTCGGTGAAGCTCTGGGACGTCGCCAGCGGCCGGGAACTGGCTTCGTTCTTCCCCGACGGCGCGGACTTCGGGTCGGTGGCGTTCTCGCCGGACGGGAAGACCCTCGCCGCGAACCGGCCGGGCGGGTTGGTCGTCGCCCGGGACCTGGCGTCGGGCCGGGAACGGACCTATTCGGCGACCAAATCCGCCAGGACAAGCCCTGATCCTTCCACGACTTACGGCTGGGGCATCGCCTACTCGCCGGACGGCGAGACGCTGGCCGGAGGGGAGAGCCGGGGCACCGAGGATGGGTTCCTCTGCTTGTGGGACGCCCTGACCGGCAAGGGGGTCGAATCGCCGCCGATCGCGCGGCCGATCACGACCATCGCGTTCGCCCCCGACGGGAAGACGGTCGCCTCGGGGAGCATGGACGGCCGGATCGTCTTCTGGGACCCGGCGACTCGCCGCGAGCGGCGGGCGATCTCGGCGAATCGGTCGTACCTGGCCCCGGTTTGCTTCTCGCCCGACGGCCGGATCGTCGCGACCACGAACGAGGCCCGGTGGGTCAAGCTCTGGGACGTGGCCACGGGCCGGGACGTCGGCTCGATGCGGGGGCACATCAAGGCGATCCTGTCCCTGGCGTTCCACCCGGACGGCCGGACCCTGGCCTCGGGCGACTCGGGCGGGACCCTGTTCCTCTGGGACGTGCCGGCGAGGAAGGCGCTGCGGATCATCAGCTCGGACCGGGGGAAGGTCTGGGGGCTGGCGTTCAGCCCCGACGGCCGGACCCTGGCGTCGGCCGGCGAGGACCGGATGGTCCGACTCTGGGACTTCTCCCGGGCGGGCCCGGGCCGGTGATCAGGGGGCCTCGGGCTCGCTGATCCAGTCGAGCCAGGGCTCCTCCTGCGAGTCGACCGTCACCTCGGCCTTCGGCTGGATGTTGGTTTGCACGTTCAGCTCGACGGTCGCCTGATCCTCCGGCTCGACCCTGGCTTCTTCCCTGGGCTCGTCCTTGCCGTCATCCTTGCCCCGGCGGGGGTTGACCTCGCGGAGGGCGTCGCCGAGGGTCGACATCTTGGGCCAGCGCTGGTTCGGCTTGCGGGCGAGGGTCTTGCGGAGGATCTCGCAGAGTTCGTCGGAGAGCCGGGGGTTGGCCAGGGCCGGGTCCATCGGGTCGACGTTGATCTTGTGGGTCATCTGGGCCAGCGAGGTCCCGCCGCCGAACGGGAGCCGGTCGGTCAGAAGCTCGTAGGCCATGACGCCGAAGCCGAAGATGTCGATCCGCTCGTCGGTCGTCTCGCGGCGGATCAGTTCGGGGGCCATGTACTGGAGCATCCCCGTGCGGTTGCCCGGCCGCTGGAAGGCCGCGGTGTTGGGCACGGCCAGGCCGAAGTCGATGAGCCGGACGTTGTTCTCGCGGTCGACCAGGAAGTTGTTCGGGTTGACGTCGTGGTGGATGAAGCCGGCGGCGTGGACGGCGGCCAGGGCGTCGGCCGCCTGGGCCAGGAGCTTGACCTTGGCCCGGACGCCGACCTTGGTCGCCTCGCGGACGAACTTCAGGCTCACCCCGTCGACGTACTCCATGACGATGAACCGCTCGCCGGCGCTGGAAATACCGTGCTCGTATGTCCTGACGACGTTGGGATGCACGACCTTCATCGCGATCTCGCCCTCGGGCGGGCGCGAGACACGGTCGGCGCGGGATTCGGCGGCGGCGTGCTTGTCGGGGAGCTGGACCTTGAGGCAGACGGTCCGGCCCGTCTCCTTGTCCGACGCCCGATAGACCCGCGACATGCTCCCCTGCGGAGTCTCGTGGAGGATCGAGAACCGGCGTTCGAGGTTCACCCGCCCGCCCGGCCCGAACATGTCCTTGAGCTTCGCGAGCATGGGATTAGCCCTGTCTTAATTGATTAGCCGGCGGTCTTGGCGGGGATGGGGCGGACGGCGGGCTCGGCCCCCGGTCGCCTCGGCGCGGACCATCCCCCAACCATCCTACGGCCTCGCCCGGGATCGGTGACACGCAAAATTTCGGCCACTTCTCGCGAAATTCATCGAACCGGAGGATCGGGCGGGAGATTCAACCCCGGCGCGGTCATTCGGTGATGCGGACGTGCAATTCTCTCAACTGCCGGGCGTCGACCGTGCCCGGGGCGCCGGTCATCAGATCGGTCCCCCTGGCCGTCTTGGGGAAGGCGATGCAGTCGCGGATGTTGGTCAGGCCGGCGTAGAGCATGACCAGCCGGTCGACCCCCAGCGCGATCCCGCCGTGGGGCGGGGCGCCGTTCTTGAGGGCGCTCAGGAGGAAGCCGAACTTCTCCTCGGCCTGCTCGGGCGTCAGGCCCAGCAGTTCGAAGATCCTCGACTGGATCTTCGGGTCGTGACACCGGATCGTCCCGCCGCCGCACTCCTCGCCGTTGACGACCAGGTCGTAAGCCTGGGCGCGGACCTCCGCCGGGTCGGACTCCAGGAGGTGGAGGTCTTCGGCCAGGGGCATCGTGAAGGGGTGGTGCTCGGCGGCGTACCGCCCTTCCTCGGCGTCCCAGTGGAGGAGCGGGAAGCGGACGACCCACGAGTAGTGGAAGCTCTTGGGGTCGTAAAGTTTGCGCTCGGCGGCCAGGCGGATGCGGAGGTTCGAGAGCGCCTGGCTGGAGACGGCCTGGGTGTCGGCGACGATCAGGATCAGGTCGCCCGGCTTCGCCTCGAACCGCTCGCGGAGCTTCGCCTGGGCGGGAGCCGGGAAGAACTTCGCGGTCGGCCCGGCCAGGGCCTCGGCCTCGACCTTGATCCAGACCAGGCCGCTGGCGCCAAAGCTCTTGGCGTACTCGGTCAGGCCGTCCAGGTCCTTGCGGCTCGACGCCTCGCCGCCGCCGGGGACGCAGATCCCCCGGATGCGCTGGTTGGCCGCGAGGGCCTGCTGGAAGACCTTGAACTCGGTCTCCCCGGCGATGTCGGCGACGTCCTTCAGCTCCATCCCGTAGCGGAGGTCGGGCCGGTCGTTGCCGAACCGCTCCATCGAGTCGGCGTAGTCGACCCGGGGGAGCGGGAGGGTCAGGGTCTCGGCGGTGAACTCCTTCGCCAGGGCCGCGACGAGGTTCTCCATCGTGCCGATGACGTCCTCGTCCTCGACGAACGACATCTCGACGTCGAGCTGGGTGAACTCGGGCT
>JAJYDH010000619.1 GCA_021777685.1 Planctomycetota bacterium
GGGGGGCCTGCGGTTCGAGGAGGCCGGGCTGATCTCCGGGGTCGCCTGCAACGCCGATGGCGCCTTCCAGGCCGGGATGGGCACGGCCGCCGGCGACCTCGACGGCGACGGCCTCCTCGACCTGTTCGTCACCAACTTCTACGGCGAGTCGACCACGTTCTACCGGAATCTCGGCGGGGGGATGTTCGGCGACAAATCGGCCCAGGTTGGCCTGGCCGCGCCCAGCCGGTTCCTGCTCGGCTTCGGGATCGCGACCCTCGACGTCAATAACGACGGCCGTCTCGACGTGGCCACGGCCAACGGTCACGTCAACGACGAGAGGCCGAGATTCCCCTACGCGATGCCCGCCCAGCTCATGCTCGGTATCGGAGGAGGCCGGCTGACCGACGCCTCGAAGAAGTCCGGTGCCCCCTGGATGATCCCGCGAGTCGGCCGGGGGCTGGCCTCGGCCGACCTCGACAACGACGGCCGGGTCGACCTCCTCCTGATCGCGCAGGATGGCCCCCTGGCCTACTTCCACAACAGGACCGATGGCGGCCACCGGGTGACGCTCGGCCTCACGGGTACCCGTTCCGGCCGGGACGCGGTCGGGGCCCGGGTGCTCGTCAAGGCGGGAGGGAAGCGTTGGGTCACCGCCCGGGTCGGAGGAGGCAGCTTCGAGTCGGCCTCCGACTCGAGGCTGCACGTCGGGCTCGGTCCCGCCGATCGAGTCGAGGAGATCGAGGTGCGTTGGCCTTCGGGCCAGGTCGACCGCTTCCGGGATCTCGCGGCCGACACGGGCCACCTCCTCATCGAAGGCGAGTCGTCGGCGCGGCCCTTACCCGGCTTCGATCGCGCGAAGTGACCTCGTCGAGACGTCGATGCCGACCTCGACCAGGGTCATTCCAAGGTCGAATCCGCGTCCATCGCCCCCCGACCCACCCCCCCCCCGCGAGGCGGGAGGGCTGGGGTGGGGGTCGTCGCCAGGCCGAGAACCCTTGAATGACCCTGGCTCAACGGCGGGATTTTTAGATGACCCTTGATTTTGATCGATCTCGTCGCTAGCCTCACGATTACATCGGTCGTGTCCTGCACCTCTTGAGGAAGGATCGAGACGATGGGCAAGAGCAACAGGGCTTGGCGTGCGTTCCGGCCGACCAACGACGCCCTGGAAGGACGCAACGCGGCTTCTTCCCTCGTCCTGTCGCTCCCCACGAATGGGTCGGCCGTCATCGGACGAACCGAACCGTCCGTCTCGATGCCCGTCGCCGGGCGAGTCGCCCGCACCCTCGTCGCGCCACGCTCGGCCGATTCGCTCGCGACCCGACCCTCGTCGACGGTCATCCTCGTCCGGGCGGAGCCCAGGACCAACGCCGTGGCGGCGGGCGCCACGGTCACGACCCTCCCGACCCTGGACCAACCACGCGAGGTCATGACGTCGAAGATCCCCGCCCGATCATTCCAGCCCTTGACCCCGGCGAACCCCTTGCCGTCGTCGCCGGCGCCGCGATCCGACCCGTCGGGGTCGGGTTCCAACCCGGCCATGTCGTCTACGGGAGTGAACGGCATCCGCCCGATGTCGCTCGCCCCGAGCGTCGCGACCGGCGGGGGGTCTGCCGGCCGCTCTAACGCTCCGGCACTCTTCCTGGCAAGCTCTTCCACCGGCGGTCATTCGACGATTCACCCGGATTTCGGCCCCCCGCAGAATCCGACCGCGCCGTCCGTGTATTATTCGGGCGGCGCGATCTCGGGACGCGGCTCGGGGACGGTCAACATCTCGGGTGGTGTCCCGATCGGGACTCAGATGTCGTTCGGCGTCAACCCTGACTCGAATTTCACCGTCGCCTCGATCACATGGGCCGGCGGCTCCGGCTACTCGTCCTACTTCACGGACCCAGCCTCGACGACGGTCGCCGCCGATCCGTCGCTTCAAAAAGTCTCGGTCGGGACCAACGTTCCGACCAACACGGCGAATTACGCGTTCATCGTCACCCCCCAGGCGGCTCAATACTCCGTCAAGGTGAACGTCTCCTACGTCAATCCCAACGGAGGCGCGCCGCTCGTCGCTCCGCCCACGACGGTGACATTCAACGCCGTCTCTCCGATCGCCGCCAAGATCACCCCTACTGACGGCTACTGGGCTTCCTATAGTCTGAATGGAAACCAATGGGTTGGTTATAGCGACAATAATCAACCTTGGAATAATATTTCTTCGGGGAATCATGGCCTGGGAAAGGGCATCGTCTTGACCGCAACTACGCAACCGAGCGCGACTTTCGGCGGAAATTTTATGTTTACACAAACGATGAACGCTTATTATGGATATACGCTTGGCGGAGTTTCAAGACATTTTTCAAACTCTGGAACCGGGGCGAATCTCGATGATGGATATCCGGGAAGCACTGGTCTACCGATCGGGACGCAGGGCGCCTGGACTCAGCCGGCAGGGGCGGCGCCAGCAACAAACACGGGAATTGACCCTCCGGTTCTCGGGGTTGACTCGACCACCGGCAGTTATGCCAATATCAATAGCTCTTTCACAACATACTTGATGTATACTCCAGGATCGAATTACAGTGGGGTTTGGATCGCCCTTTACCAGGTAAAATGGTCGGTCAATGTGACGGCGACTAGCCCGAATTGGGGCATCGATTCCGCGACCGCCGCCCCGGCTTCAATTCCATCGGCAACATCCGGCGCGGGCATGTTCCCCGGATGGACCTACAACATTTCCGCGCTTAATTGGCAAAGCGGCCTCTGACTCTCAATCCGCAGAACGGAACTTTCGCCGCGACTTCATCAATCCTTACTCGATCAATGAAGGGGGGCAATGGGATGTTCTCAAATAAAGTTATGATTTTTTATGCGTCGATACTTGGAGCGGCCATCATCGTGTCGCATAACTGGGCGACGGACCTATCGCAAGTCCGCGGGGACGAGACCGATTCGAAGGCCACAATGCCCCCCAGCCCCTATCGACTCGTCGTGGCTGGGCCGGTCGACCTTCTCAGGAAGCCGACAAACAATACTTTTATTGCTTATTGTGGTATTCCCGGTAATCGTAACGGGATCATAATAAGAAATTTGAAGGTCGACGCGGCCACCCTGATCCTCCGCCGTAGCCAGGATGGTCGATTCGACCGAGTCGACCTCGGCGACATTTTTCAGGGTAAAGTCCCCGAAAACATCGTGGCCTCGGTCGCTCCTCTCGCAGATCCCAAGGACCATACGCATCTCGTCTACTGGTTGGTCGTCAAGCCGCAAAACGTCAAGTCTCCGGTCCCGGAAGAGGTGATCGAGGAGCCCAATCGAGTTGCCCCACCTTCTTCGCCACCTCCCATCGCCCCGACGAATCCCAAGCCGCAGCCATCGCCGCCCGCGCCATGATGCGTGATACGGCCTCTCCGCTCGCCCCGAGCGACAAATGATGGAGGAGCCCATCCGATCCGCTCGGTCCTCTTCGCCACGCTGAACTGCTACCTCGACGACTCCAACGGCGCCGCCGTCGCTAGCCGGGCGATGATGGAGGCCCTGGCGCGGCGAGGGTTCCCCGTCGAGGCGCTGACGGGGTGC
>JAJYDH010000620.1 GCA_021777685.1 Planctomycetota bacterium
CGATTACCTGGTGAAGCGGGCCAGGACCTACTGATCGGGAGCGCGAAAGATGATCTTCTCACCCTCCTTGCCGCTGGTCCTCGCCCTCGTCGGCCAGGGACCGCCGGCCCCGGCAGCCCCGGACGACCCCTCGGCCCGGCTGGCGACCATGAAAGCCTCGGCCCTCGGCTACGAATTCCGCCCGGCCGAGGGGGGCGCGGCGCCCTTCCGGATGCAGGCCGATCCGGCCCTCCGGTTCACGAACCCGGTCGGCGCGCTCCGCGATGGCGCCATCTTCCTCTGGCAAGACGAGGTCGGCCGCCCCGCCGTGGCGTCGCAGATCTACGTGGATCGCGAGGGGCGATGGACCCACGAGTTCGCCTCGCTCTCCGCCGGTCCGGTCCTGGGGACGATGGCCGGCGCCCCGGCCTGGAGGCCGTCGCGGGCCGGGGTCGAGTTCCGGCCGATCCCCGACGCGCCGAGGCCCGCGGATTCGGCCGACCGGCGGCTCCGCCAGATGCAGTCCCTGGCCCGAGACTTCGTCGCCGAGGACCAGTTCCGCCGGGAGTCATGGCAGCGGCTCCGGATGCTCAGCCGGCCCCTCGCCCGTTATGGCGGGGCCGGCTCGGACGCGGCCGACGGCGCCCTGTTCGCCCTCGTCCTGGCCACCGACCCCGAGGTCTACCTGCTCCTGGAATCGCGGGCGGGGCGCGACGGCCCCGAGTGGCACTACGCGCTCGCCCCCATGACGATCTTCCCCGTACGCGCGTCGTGGAAGGGCAAGGTCGTCTGGGAGCGGCCCTTCCGATGGCCGGCCGCCACGAGCCCGGACGCGCCGTTCTTCGTGCGGAAGGATGTCGAGGTCGTGGGGGGCCCGAGGCCATGATGTGCACCCTGGCATTGCCGATGATCGTCGCCCTCGTCGCCCAGGCCCCGCCCGCCGGCGACTCGAAGGACGAGCGGGCGGCCCGGCTCGAATTCATGAGGAAGACGCTGGCGACCTACGAGGTCCATCCGGCTTCGAACCCGTCGGCTCGCTATCGGTTCCAGGCCGAGCCGGTCCTCCGGTTCACGAACCCGGTGGGCTCTACGGTGGACGGCGGCATCTTCTTCTGGATCGGCGAGGACGGCCGGCCCGAGGCGGCGGTCCAGGCGTTCTTAATGCGCGGGGGGAATTACTGGGTCCACGACTTCACCTCGCTCGCGACCGGGCCGATCGTCGCCGACTCGTCGTCCGGCGTCGTCTGGAACCCGTCCAGGGGCGGGGTCGAGTTCAAGCCGATCCCCGACGCCCCGAAGCCGGCGGAGTCGGCCGAGGCGAGGCTCCGCCAGATGCGGGACCTGGCCCAGAGGTTCTCGGTCTCGGACGACTTCCGCGAGCAGGGCTGGCAGGCCCTCCGCCCGATGCCGAAGCCCTTCGCCCGCTACGGCAAGGCGGGATCGACCCTGATCGACGGCGCCGTCTTCTGCTTCGCGCTGGGGACCGACCCCGAGGCGTACCTGATCCTCGAGGCGAGTCCCGGCAAGGACGGCCCGGAGTGGCGATTCGGCCTCGCCCCGCAGACGTCCTACGCCCTCAAGGCGTCGTGGAAGGGCCGGGAGGTCTGGACGATCCCCAACCGCAGGCCCTGGAACGCCGCCGAACCCTTCTACGGCCACCGCTACCGGCCCGAGGAGTGAACCGACATGACCGCCGCACTGGGCCTTTCGCTGGTCCTCGGCCTGCTCTCGCAGGCGAAGGGGCCGACCGTGGACGAAGTCCATTTCACCGTCGTACCCGCCCCGCGACCCGCCCCGAAGCCGGCCGATGACGACAAGGACGAAGGCGCGCCGGCCCGGCTGGCTTACATGAAGGACTCGGTGACTCGCTACACCGTCCGCCCGGCCGAGGCCGGGGCCGCGGCGTTCAGGCTCGTGCCCGAGCCGATCTTCCGGCTCAACAACGCGGTCAGCGGCGTGAAGGACGGCGCGATCTTCCTCTGGCTGGACGAGCTGAACCGGCCCGAGGCGGCGGTCCAGGTCTTCCGGATTCCCAACGGCTGGTGGCTCCACGAGTTCACCTCGCTCTCGACCGGCCCGTTCGTCGCCGAGACCGACTCGGCCCGGACCTGGCATCCCTCGCGCCCCGGGCTGGAGTTCAAGCCGATCCCCGACGCCCCTAAGCCCGCCTCGACGGCCGAGCAGCGGCTCCGGCAGATGCGGGCGATGGCCCGCGAGTTCGCCGCCGAGGACGAATTCGAAGGCAAGGACTGGAACGCCCTCCGGCTCCTGCCCACCCCCCTGCTCCGCTACGGCAAGGCCGGCGCGAAGGTCGAGGACGGGGCCCTCTTCTCCTTCGTCCTGGGGACCGACCCCGAGGTCTTCCTGATGCTGGAGGCCAGGCCGGGCAGGGCCGGGCTCGAATGGCAATACGCCTTCGCCCCCATGACCTCCTACGCGGTCAAGGGGTCCTGGAAGGGGAAGGACGCCTGGTCCCTGCCCTGGAGGAAGGACGCCATCGACCCGAACGGCACCTTCTGCGACCTGATCTATTCGAAGGGCATCGAGCCGGCGGCGGGAGGCTCGAAATGACGGGCCGGGGTCGCCTCGCCTGGACCGTCGCCCTGATCGCGTGCGGGCTCGTCGTCCCCGCGCGGTCGGAGGAGGACGCCGCGTCGTCCGCGAGGTCGGCGGCCATGGCCGACCTGGCGAAGTCCGTCACCCTCCTCCGCGCCGGCTCGGCGAAGAAGTCGGAGCTGATCCCGGAGCCGATCTATCGCTACGACGACCCCGCGCGGAGGTATTCGGACGGGACCATCTGGGCGTTCGGCGCGACCGGACGGCCGACGGCCGTGCTCTGCCTCACCTTGCAGGGGAACGCGCGGGATGGCCTGAGCTGGCTCCACGAGGCGACGTCGCTGGCCGACGGCCCGGTCGCCGCGACCGGCCGGCACGCCTCGGGGTCGTGGGCCTGGAACCCGAAGGATCGCGGGGTCGACCTCAAGCCCGTCCCCGACGCGCCGGCCCCGGCCGACGACGAGGCGAGGCGGCTCCGCCAGATGAAGGAGATCTCCCGGCGGTTCAAGGCGTCCGAATCCCTCGACCCGGCCCGCAACGACCCGTCCGACCGCTTCGAGTTACGCCTCCTGCCCCAGCCCGTCCACCGCTACGCCGACCCGGGCTCGGGGATCGTCGACGGAGCGCTGTTCCTCATGTCGTACGGCCGGAACCCCGAGATCGTCCTGCTGATCGAGGACCGTCGCGAGGGGACCGCCGGCCCCGCCTGGTCCTACGGCCTGGCCCGGCTCTCGGCGGCCAGGCTCCGCGTGAGCATCGACGACAAGGAGGTCGCGGACCTGCCCAAGCCGGCCGTGGCCGGCTGGCAATCGACCTATTTCCTGTTCGATCGGCCGGCCTGGGGGCTGAAAGACTGACATGCGATTCGTCCAGTCCGGGATGCTCGGCGCCCTCGCCGCGCTGGCCATCCCCATCATGATCCACCTCATGTTCCGCCGCCAGGCACGGCCCGTGGAGCTGGGCACGCTCCAGTTCCTCAAGGTCGTCCTGCGCGAGAACTCGCGGAA
>JAJYDH010000621.1 GCA_021777685.1 Planctomycetota bacterium
TTCGCGGGAGCCCTCAGCGCCAACTCGATCGAGGGCCGCAGCTACCTCCTCTCGCAGACCATCGGCCGGCCCGAGGACGCGATCGAGGTCGCCCGCCAGGGCGTCGCGGCGACCATGCAGGGCAATGGCTACCTGGCCCGGTTGGTCTCCGCGATGGGGCGGCCCGACGTCCAGGTTTCATTCTGAGGTCGGATCAACATGGGATTGCTCGGCATCTTCCTGCAGAAGCCCTCGCGGTCGATCGACGACCAGTGGGCCCGGGGCGGCCAGCGCGTCTACCTCGCCGCGTTCACCCAGGACTGCGACGAGGTCTTCGTCCAGGAGAATTGCGGCTTCCTGATCAACCAGCCCCACCCCTCCGACGCCGGCTCCGTGGTGAATCAGATCGAGGTCGATTGCCCGGACTACACCCCGTCGATCTACCTCAACCCGACCGGGGCGGCCGACGCCAACGACGGGTCGGCCTGCTACTGGTGGACCGTCACCCTGACCTATGGCCCGTGGGACCCGCTCACTCACACCGCCACCGGCAGCCCCGTCGACCAGCCGATCGACGTGTCGTTCCAGTGGCAGGTCTTCGAGCAATATGTCGACGTCGCGATCGACCCTTCGAACGGCAATCTCGTCCCCGTGCTCAACTCGGCCGGCCTCCCCTTCGACCCTCCCGTCACCCGCGAGCAGCTGAAGGGGATCATGCGGGTCGCGTGGAACGCGCTCACCTTCGACCCGGCCACGTTCTTCGCCAACGGCAATTACATCAACAGCGATGTATGGAACGGGTTCCCTGTCGGCACGGTGAAGTTCAGCCCGCCGAACATGCCCCAGCGGCTCTACTCGCAATTCCTCGGGCAGAACTATTACCGGCTCGAAGCGGAGTTCTGCTTCAACCCGAACGACGGCGGGTGGAACGCCAAGCCGATCGACCGGAGCTTTTTCGCGGTCGATTCCTCGTCGAACCTGATCAAGCTGCTCGACATCAACGGCCAGCCGCTCAGCCAGCCGGCGCTCCTGAACGGCTCGGGCGCCGTGATCGCCCCGACGGCGGGGACGTTCTACCAGTTCAACTATCAGGTCTACAACAGCACGTCGTTCGCGACGGCCTTCCCCAACCTGACGAGCCTCTTCTGATGGTCCGCAAAGACACGGGCGTGAAGCTCGGCCGCTCGACGGCGAGGCGCCTGCTCGACGCCGGCCGATACGTCGAGCAGCAGCCCCGCAACGCGGTCCCCGCCCCTTCGGGCCCGGTGGACTTCGCCGGCGCGACCGTGCTCCTGACGACGACCGTGATCACCAGGGCCACGGTCGCCTCGACCTCGCTGACGCCGGGAACGGGCTCGGCGAAGGTCCAGAAATGGGACGGGGCGAAGTTCGTCGACGCGGGCCTGCCCGCCTACCCCATCCTCAACACGACGACCTCGCAGATCGCGTCGGGGGCCTTCGTGACGTGCGTCCCGCTCAAGGGGCAGTTCGTCATCATCAACCCCGCACAATGCTCCGACCTGAGTTGAGACGAGGGGACTCATGGGATTCTTCTGCTGCTGTGGTGCGCCCGTCCCGACCTGCAAGGGATGCCCCTCGATCGCTCGGACCGTCAACGCCTTCTTCGCCTCCCAGGACTCCTGCGTCGACAGCGCGGTCTACTCCTGTGCCTGGGCTCTCATCTATCAGACGGGGACCATCCACTTCTCTTCCGCCGGCGCCGGAGTCCTCCCCTATACGGGCTCGTTCTGGATCTCGAATAGTGGCGAACCGTTCCCGTCCTCGATCGCCGAGCAGAAGTGCGAAGACTACCAGTTTCACGGCACCCAGTGCGCCAGCTACACGGCCCTTGCCTTCGGCTGCGTCACGGGAGCGCTCCAGTTCTTCGATTATGTCTTCTTCCAATCGACGAGCTATCCCGACCAGCCCGATCCCAACCCGGGCCAGGGTTGTTCGGGCGACACGCCCGAGAATGACGTGAGCGCGAGTGACGCGACGTGGTCGGATGCAACGGGCGCCAGCCTCAACCAATGCTTCCCGGGCAAAAGCTCCTCAACCTTTTTCTCAGGCACTCCGGCGCTCCAGGCCGCCTATCAGGCCGCCATCCCCGACGGTGCAACGACCATGCAGTTCGGGGCAGATCCCATCACGTCGAACATCTTCCTTTGGTGGATGCCATGACACCGAGAGAGTCTCGCGATTCCTTCGCCGCCCGGCGCCACCCGTACCTGTTCGCGCCCCCAACCGGGCGCCACGGCGGGAAGCTGGGCGAGTTCGGGCTGCACACCTCCGAGAGGCCAGGACGTGAGCCACGCGCTCGACCGGCCAGGCCGAAGCCCACCGAGGCCGAATTGCACCTGGTGAGGGTCGAACTCTGCCCCCACGCGTCGGGCCCTTGCGGATGCGGAACGGGACCTCCCCGCCTCTGCTCGCACCCCGAGCATCCCGCCGAGGTCCGCCGGGCCTATTGCCTTCAATGCCCGGTTCAGATGGCCGGCTGAATCGAGAGGGGCCGATCCTCGGATGAGGATCGGCCCCTTTTTCCATGCGCGCCGCGAAGGACGATCCTCCCGCGCCTCGATCTCGGGTTCAGCGCCGGCCGAGGGCCTTGCGGAACCGATTCGCCGGGGGGCGGCCCTCCGACCGGGCGACGTCCTCGACGGCGTCGGCGACCGCCTCGACCCAACGCCGGCTGGCCCTGAGGTCCCCGCCCGAACCGGGCCGGCACGCCTCGTGGATCGCGGTTTGGAGGGCCCTGGGCACCTTCGCCCAGTGGTCCCGGCACATGATGTAACGCGTCTCGATGGTCCGCTCGCAGCCGATGGCCGCGCATTCGCGCGGCGGCGGATCGTGGGGCATCGCTCCTGGCTCCGGTGAGGACGTGCCCGCGCGGACGCGCGGACTCATGATGCGTCCCCGTGCGTGTCGATATAGCCACGGGGACGGATGGGCATTGGTGACGATGGAGGTCCGCGCATGGACGATCGAGGGCGCCCACCGGCGGGGCCTGCCAAGGCATCCCCGCGCAAGCGGGTCCGCAAGGATACGGCCGCACGGACGAAGGGGCCAAAGACGATGGAACGCATGAGCCTGAACATCACGCTCGATCATCGCGCGTACGTGACGCTCTGCGCCCACGTCGCGGCGAACCGGGGCAACGCGGATGGGACCTGCGGCGGCACCGTCTCGCGGCTGATCCTGGAGCACCTGAAGGAGTGGCGGGTCTCCCGCCACACCGGGGAAGGGGGGGAGGACGATCACTCGACGCCCCCCCTAGCGACCAGCGCCTGAAGGTCCGCCAGCTTCCCGCCGAGGACCCATCGCGAGATGGCCGAGCCGGGGCATCGGTGGGGGATGTCGCGGTCGGTCCTCGGCTCGAAGACCCCGACGAAGTCGCCCGCGACGTGGGCCCTCACCTCGGCATCGCATATTATGCAACGGGCCCGCCTGTGGATCTCGATCGGGTCGTTCATGGCGTGGCCGGTCCTTTCGTGGTCGCGTGGTCCCAGAGCGGCGCGGTGCCGTCGCGCCTCGCGACGGCGGGCCGCTCCCGCGCCTCCTT
>JAJYDH010000622.1 GCA_021777685.1 Planctomycetota bacterium
CTCGGCCTTCTGGTGCCGCTTCTGGCGGCGGCCGGCGAGGATCTTCGGCATGTCGTGCTTCTGGCCCGGCTCGGGGAACTCGTCCGGTTCGAGGTCGAACGGCGGTTGCCAGGATTGCGGGTCCCAGTTCTCGGCGGCGACCTCATCCGGATGCTTCGGCTCGGGCGCGGGGGTCGGCTCGGGCTCGACGACCCAGTTCGGCCTCAAGCTGGGGTCCGGCAGGCGATAGGGCGACTGGATGGTGATCTGCTTGAGGCACCACCGCATCTTGCTGAACAACGCCGACTCGTAACGACGCAGTCGCCTCAACTCCGGGTCGCCCTCGTTGGTCAGGTCGGCCGAGGCCAGCGCCCGGTTGACCTCATCCAGGTCGGCGACGACCTCGCGCCTTTCATTGAGGGCCGCGATCTCGCGGCGGGCGACGGCGGCCGAGTCCTGGCCGTCGTCGATCACCTTGCCTTCGAGGTCGATCACGACTCCCGGCTTTCGGCCGGCTCGGAACGCATGAGGAGTAGCCAGCAGGTCGAACGCGAGCCTGGTCTGGTCGTCGGTCCAGCCGTTTTCCTGCGTCTCGGCGGCGTGGGCGAGCAGGGCCCAGCGCTTCATGAGCCATTCGCAGCCGTGCGAGGTCCTGAGCAACGCCTCGACGGCCGACGCGGGCTCTTTGCCCAATGATCGGCCGATGTCCTCGGCCTCGAACCGGCGGTCGTCGTCCCAGGTCAGCTCGGCCCGGAGCGAGATCTTGTCGCGGACCCGGCGTTCCATCCGCTGGGAATGATCGATCCGGATCGAGCAGAGGGCCGCCTGATCCACCATCCAGACGTGGATCTCGTTCTGCGGTTTGAGCGTGTCGAAGAACTCGGCCGATCGCTGCTGGACCAGTTCGATGTCTTCGGGGACGCAGACGGAGGCGCAGAGGCCGTGCTTGAGGGCGTTGGCGCGGGACTTTTCCTTGCCCTCGGGGGTCCTGGGGCCGGTCGATTTCTGGGCGTTTCGGCGGTTCGCGGCCAGTCGGGCTTCGCTGACGTGCATCGGAGGTTCGCCTTCGGGTGTGTGGGACATCGGAGGCCCATCGCGGGCCGGACATCCCTCACATTCAGGCCGAAGGGGCGAGAATTATCACACTATCTCGCGAAATCACTCTCATGAACGCTCAAGCGGTCCCCTCCGCCTCCCTCTCCCAGGGGGAGAGGGGAGGAAGAAAGGGGCCGCGAGCCGGCGGCGGTCGACTCTCAGGCGGCGGGCCCGAGGAGGTCCTTGACGGCGTCGCGCTCGGCGATCAGCTCCTGGGCGGAGGCGTCGATCCGCTTGCGGGCGTCGTCGTCGATGGGCAGGTCCTTGACGATCGACCAGGACTTGCCGTCCTCGGTCCGGAGCGGGAACGAGTAGATCAGGCCGGCGGGCACGCCGTAGCTCCCGTCCGAGACGACCCCGGCGCTGAACCAGTCGCCCTTCGGCGTGGGGGTGACGACCGACCTCACGCCGTCGAGCGCCGCGTTGGCGGCCGAGGCGGCGGAGGAGCCGCCTCGGGCCTTGATCACGGCGGCCCCTCGCTTGGCGACGGTCGGCACGAAGGTCTCGGCGAACCAGGCGTGGTCGGTGATGACCTGGGTGGCGGGCTTGCCGCCGATCAGGGCGTTCTTGAAGTCGGGGTACTGGGTGTCGGAGTGGTTGCCCCAGATCGCCATCCGGGTGACCTCGCCCACCGAGACGCCGGCCTTCTTCGCGAGCTGGCTGGCCGCGCGGTTCTGGTCGAGCCGGGTCATGGCGAACCAGCGGTCGGCCGGGACCTTGGGCGCGTGCGACCGGGCGATGAGGGCGTTGGTGTTGCAGGGGTTGGCGACGGTCATGATCCGGACGTTCGGGCCGGCGGCGTCGTTGATGGCCTGCCCTTGGCTGGTGAAGATCGGGCCGTTGGCGCGGATCAGGTCGGCGCGGGTCATGCCGTCCTTGCGGGGCATCCCGCCGACGAAGATCACCCAGTCGGCCCCCTCGAACGCCTCGGTCGCCTTGTCGGACGCCTTGACGTCGGCCAGGAGCGGGAAGGCGCAGTCGTCCAGCTCCATGATCGTGCCCTGGAGCGCCGGGAGGGCCGGCGTGATCTCCAGGAGGCTGAGCGAGACCGGCTGATCGGGGCCGAACACGGCCCCCGAGGCGAGCCGGAAGATCGTGGCGTAGCCGATCTGGCCCCCGGCCCCGGTGACGGCGATGCGGATGGGCTGAGTCATGGTCGAGCGATCCCTGGACTGGTCCTGCCCCGCCCTCGCGATCTGATCCGGCCCGGGGCCTGAGATCAGGAAACTGAGATCTCGGATCTGAAATCTGAGATCTCAGATCTGTAATCTCGGATCTGTAATCTCAGCGGACGCGGGCCGGGCGCGGGGGCCGGGCAGGACGGACAACGGAAGCGGGACGGAAACGAAAAGTTGGCGCGATCCGAAAGGGGTCACGCCGAGGCGGAACCGGGTCAATCGGGCGGGTTCCGGGGCGGCGGGGCCTTGAGCTTGGCCTGCATCAGGGCCATCTCGCGGGGGAGATGGCGGGCCCCGGCCAGGAACACGATCCCCGACAGGAGCAGGGCCGGGATCAGGATCAGCAGGCCGGCGACGAGGTTCTCGGGCTTGTGGCCGGGCACCTGCGTCGGCACGGCGCCGATGGCCTTCAGCGCCCGCCCGATCGAGGTGTTCATCGTCTCCGGGTCGCCGAACATGTCGGCCGCCTTGCCGATCAGCCAGGGGGACCAGATGTCGCCCAGGAAGTGGACCGCCGCGTAGGAGATCGCCAGCGCCGCGGCCCGCAAGTTGGGCTGGACCACGTTGGCGATGATCGCCATGCACGGCCCGGTGTTGACGAACATCAGCGTCTCGGCCGCGAAGGTCGAGGCGAAGATCACCGGCTCGCTCGTCGACATCAGGGCGGCGATCACGAACGGGATCGAGGCGAGCATCGACACGCCGGGCACCAAAAACAGCGCCTGGGGGCGGGTCTTCGCCAGCCGGTCTGCCAGCCAGCCGCCGGTCAGCATGCCGATCACCGCCGCCAGGAAGGTCGTGCCGGCGAGGAGTTGCGAGGCCCGCTCCTGGTCGAAGTGCCGGGTGTTGAACAGGTATGGCGGGATCCAGATCAGCATCCCGCCGATGGCGAAGGTGTACGCCGCCATGCCGAAGACCGAGTAGGTGTAGGACGAGTTGACCATCAGGTCGATGTAGTCTTCCTTCGTCGCCCCGGCCTGCTCGTGCTCCTTGAGCCGGCCGGGGTCGATCCCCTCGGTCGCGCCCCGGACGGGCTCGGGGAGGAAGAAGACCACGAGCGCCGCCAGCAGGCCCGGCGCGCCGACGAAGAAGAACGCGTTATGCCAGCCGCCGAAGTGCTTGGCGATCATCGGCCCGAGCACGATCCCCAGCGCCGCGCCCAGGGGCATGGCCAGGTAGAAGGCCGACATCAGGCTCGACCGCCGGTCGCGGCGGAACAGGTCGATCAGGATCGTGGGGGCGATCACGCCGTAGGTCGCCTCGCCGATCCCGAGGAAGCTCCG
>JAJYDH010000623.1 GCA_021777685.1 Planctomycetota bacterium
CCTTCCTGGAGGGAGCTTGCTCCCGGATCTGTCCGCCGTACGCCGCCGGGAGCAAGCTCCCGGAAACAAAGCGGGAGCAAGCTCCCGCACTCCAAACTTGCCCTCATTCGTCCCCGCCGACCTGGAAATAGGCGTCGCCCGAGGTCCCCTCGCCGACCCCCGCGTCGGTCGCGAACGTCGCCCGCAATCGATACCGGCCGGGCTTGGAGACGTCGAACCAGTCGCGGACGTCGAACCGCATGGCCTCGAAGGCTTCGAGCGGGGCCAGGGACTTCGAGGCGTCGCCGGGGTCGAAATGGACGTCGCGCCTCGGCTTGACCGCGTCGTCGGGATACACCGCGTTCATGCCCGACCGGGGCCCCTTCTTCGACGAATACCAGAGGGCCAGGCCGACCCCTCGGCGGAGCGCAGGCTTGCCGTCGGCACCCGGGCGGAGGAACTCGGTCGGGCTCGATCGGTCGCCCCCCATTCGGTTCCGGACGCGGAGGGCCACGACGATCGGCCGGCCCGGCTCGAATCCGGACTCGCGAGGCTCGATCGTCTCGGCCCTCGCGTCCAGGCCCCCCGGCAGGTTCGCCCAACGATACCGCTCCCCCGAGAACTCGACCTCCGACGCCGGCGCCCGGGCGATGGTGTGGTGTCCCACGAAACCATAGAACCTCTCCCAGCGATCGGCAACCCGGACCTCCTCGGCCTGCCAGACGAGGCCCTCGGTGTCGTACTCGCGGCGGGTGACGCCGTCCTGGTAGGTCCGGTCGACCGGCGTATCCCTGAGCGTGAGCCAACGGGCCGGCTGCGGGAGCCCCGGGAGCTTCACGACCCGCGCCTCGCCCCGGCCTTCCATCGAGAAGATCGCGAGGGCCGAGGCGACGTCCTCGGCCGTCGCCGGGCGGTCGAGGGTCGGGAATTTGAGATGCGCCTGCTTGTCGGGGAAGTCATGGACGCCCGGCGGAGGGTCGGTCGTGAAGCGGTCGGCGTACCGCTTCAGATAGGCGGCACACGCGTCGACGGCCTCGTCGCGGCGGGGCTCGGGCCAGTAGGGCTCGCACCGGGGGGCGCCTTCGAGGCTCGACAGCGTCCAGGCGACGTAATCGCAGTCTCGGAAGGGGATCTCGACGCCGGTCGGGATGCCGTCAAGTTCGAGGTTCGACGAGCCGGAATTGATCTGCTGGCCGCCGTCATACGAGTAGTGGAGCGTCCCCTTCTCGCCCAGCCTGACGGTCCCGAGCCGGCCCCTGTCCGCCAGCCCGGCCAGGAGCGCCTCGCGGAAGGCGGGGAGCACGACCAGCGACGAGGCGAGGATGTTCTGGAACGGGTTGGCGTCGCGGTTCCGGGCCTCCGAGACGAGCGGGACCCAGGGCGATTTCGGGTCGTTGAACAGCCAGCGGGCGGCCGAGGCGATCGACGGATGATCGCGGTGGGCCAGGAGCGGCCCGAGCGCCGCATCCCGGCCGAATTCGAGCATCTTCGGCGAGGTCGTCCTCAGCCAGGCGGCATACTCGTCGAGAGCCCCGGCATCGCCCAGCCGGTCCCGGATCTCGGCGAATTCCGCGATCGACGACGAGAGGCTCTGGTCGAAGTGGGGCCGCTGCCGCTCGTCCTGGCCGACCCAGGCGTCTGACCGCTCGCGGCACTCCTTCATCAGCGCCCGGAGGGTCGGCAACGCGGCCTTCTCGTCCCAGGCGACCAGGTCCAGGGCCATCCCGCAGGCCCGACCGAACGCGAAGTCGGGAAAGGACATCGGATTGCTCGTGCGGTCCAGGTCCGCGACCCTGCGGATCATCAGCGCGGTGACGCTCGGGTCGCGGCCGGCCCTCAGGGCCTCGCCCTTCATCGGCCGGGTGCCGGGTTTCGGGAACGGCTCCCCCTCCTTGACCTCCGCCGAGACGATCCCGCCGGCCGCCTCCAGCCAGCGCTCGACGTCGGCCTTGTCGTCGAGCAGGGTCCGATACCACCGCTCGGTTAGCGGGATCGACCGGGTCTTCTCCCAGAACGCGCGGATCGAGGCGGCGAGGGCCTTCCGCGCGGCGGGGTCGCCATTCTGGAGCGGGAAGAACGTATTCTGGAACTCGTTGGTCTTGAGAATGCCGACCAGGGCATGAAACGCGGGGTCGTAGACCGGGTGGACATAGCCGCCGACCGCCCCCCCTCGGCTGTTCGAGACCGACCGGGTGAGCCGGTCGTCGGATTCCAGGACCGCCAGCAAGGGCCCGACGGCCGGGTCGCCCTCGGCGATCAGCTCCTTGACCAGCGGCGAGCCGCCGGGGTGGGCCGCGCCCGGGGACATCATCTGCTGCTCGTCGATCTGGTCGAGGTCGCGGATCAGGGCGGCGATCCTCGCCGAGGGGTCGCCCCCCTTCTTCGGGATCGGCGTCCGGGCGGGCATTTTGGCCCGCCGCTCGTGGTCGGCCAGCAGCTCGGGGAGTTGCTTGAGGAAGTAGAAGCGAGGAGGGCGCCCGTCCCCCTCGAAGCTCTGGCGTTCCGGGAGCGGGAAGCCCATCGCGTCGGCTTTGGCGTCGACGGCGGCGCGGAATTTCGACAGCCTGCGGGCGGCGTCGAGGGCGACCACGTCGTCGCCCCGGATGTGGGCCGCGATCAGCCTCTGGAACGCGGAAGCGGCCCAGTCGCCGGCCAGGCTGAGGTAACTGATCCGGTAGTCGGTCAGGTCCCGGACCCGAGGCGCGGGGGTCCAGGTCGTCCCGGCGGCGAAGAGGGCCTCGGCCAGGTCGGCCCGGCCGATCCGGAGCAGCAAGGCGAGCTTGACCGGCGAGTGGTCGTCGACGCCCGAGATCCCGAAGCTGCCCTGCCGGTCCCCGGGGAAGCCCCAGAGGTAGCCGCCGCCATACCATCGCCTCGGGTTGGCCTCGGATGCCTCGCGATTCTTCCGGACGACCTTGACCAGGCCGCGGACGTCGGCGTCGAGGTCCGCCGGCTCGCCGACGGTGAGGGCGGGATAGACCAGGCCGTCCCAGGCGACGAAGAACCGCCCGGGGACGTCGGGCCGCTCGGGCAGGACGAACCCGCGGGCCTTGCGGACCGCCCAGTCGCCGACCTCGACGTCGCGGTACTCGCAATCCCGGGGGTCGGGCACGCCCTGGTCGAAGAGGGCGGCCGTCGCGTCGACCAGGAACTTCGGGAGCTTCGTCGGCGGGGGCGTCCAGGGCTGGCCCTGGGCCGGGGGCTCGGGGATTGATTTGCCCTCGAACCGAGGCGCCCTTCGGGCCGGATCGGCCCCGACCGTGGCGAGGAAAAACGAAGCCAAGGCCAGGAGGGCCGCCCGCCTCGGGGTCGGTCGTCCGTTATTCACGAGGGGTGGGACGCTCATCGAAGCTCCTCCGGACGGGCGGGGACATGCATCGGGAAAAGACGAACCCAGATCGGACCGGGGAAGGCGCGGAAAGTGATTTGTAGGGTGGGTCGAGTCTCGGGCGAGCCCCACCATCCGAATTCGTGGTGGGGCTCGCCCGAGGCTCGACCCACCCTACGCGGATTACCAGGATTCATGTTTTTCGGCGTCACCCAGATCGGCCCA
>JAJYDH010000624.1 GCA_021777685.1 Planctomycetota bacterium
GATCTGATGTCGTGCGGGACCAGCGGGCCTTCGACCAGGGCGTCGCCGGCGCGGACGCGGGCGCCGCCGTGGACGCGGAGGTACTTGCCGTGGGGGACGAGGTGCTCGCGCTCGATGCCGCTCTCGTTCTTGACGATGATGGTCCGCTTGCCGCGGCGCTTCTCGTCGAGCAGCTCGACCCGGCCGTCGATCTCGGCGATGACGGCGGGCTCCTTGGGACGCCGGGCCTCGAACAGCTCGGTGACCCGGGGGAGGCCGCCGGTGATGTCCTGGGTCCCGCCGACCTCTCGGGGGGTCTTGGCCAGCAGGGTGCCGGCGGTGATCGTCGCCCCCTCGTCGATCTCGATGCCCGCCCCTTCGGGGATGTAGTTATAGGCCAGGATGCGCCCCTCGGCGTCCTCGATGAGGATCTGGGGGTGCAGCTCGCCCTTGTGCTCCATGATCGTCCGTCGGACGTGGCCCGAGGCGTCCGACTCCTTCTTCATCGTCTCGCCTTCGACGATGTCCTCGTAGCGGACCTTGCCGCCGACCTCGGAGAGGATCGGGATGTTGTGCGGGTCCCACTCGCAGAGCACGGTGCCTCGGGTGACGTGGGCCCCGTCCTCGACCTTCATCTCGGCGCCGTCGGGGACGTCGAACTTCTCCAGCTCGCGCCCCTTGGGATCGAGGATCTGGATCTCGCCGTTCCGCGAGAGGGCGATCTTCTTCCCCTCGTCGTTGACGACGAGGTTGATCCCGACGTACTTGGCCTTGCCCTCGCGCTTGGCCTTGTGGTCCTTCTCCTCGACGCCTCGGGTGGCGACGCCGCCGATGTGGAAGGTCCGCATGGTGAGCTGGGTGCCCGGCTCGCCGATCGACTGCGCGGCGATGATCCCGACCGCCATGCCGGGCTCGACGAGCTGGCCGGTGGAGAGGTCCATCCCGTAGCAGCGTCGGCAGATCCCCAGGGACGCCTCGCAGGTCATCGGGCTCCGGACCTGGATCTTCTCGATGTTCATCTCCTCGAGCTTGCGCGCCGAGGCGACGGTGATCATCTCGTTCTCTTTGACGACCACCTCGTCGGTGATCGGGTTGACGATGTTGACGCGGCTGACCCGCCCTCGGATCGACTGGGTGAGGCTGACCTCGACCTTCTCGCCCTTGTAGATGACGCCCTTGGTGATCCCCTGCGAGGTCCCGCAGTCTTCCTGGGTGATGACCACGTTCTGGGCGACGTCGGCGAGCTTGCGGGTGAGGTAGCCCGAGTCGGCCGTCTTGAGGGCCGTGTCGGCCAGGCCCTTCCGGGCCCCGTGCGTGGAGGAGAAGTACTCCAGCACGCTCAGCCCTTCGCGGAAGTTGGCCTTGATCGGCGTCTCGATGATCTTGCCGGACGGCTTGGCCATCAGGCCGCGCATCCCGGCGAGCTGGCGGATCTGCTCGACGCCGCCTCGGGCGCCGGAGTCGGCCATCAGGAAGATCGGGTTGAGGTAGACCTCTCCGCCCCGGACGTCGTTGCGGAGCTGCTCCATCATCTCCGTGGTGATGCGCTCGCGGGCGTGGGTCCAGGCGTCGAGGACCTTGTTATAGCGCTCCTGCTCGGTGATGATCCCGCGCTGGTAGAGCTTGGCGGTCTTGGCGACGTCCTTCTCGGTCTCGGCGAGGATGGTGTCCTTGGTCGTCGGCGTCTTGAGGTCGTCGGTGGCGAACGAGAGGCCCGACCGGGTCGACTCGCGGAAGCCCAGGTCCTTCATGTTGTCGAGCAGGGCGATGGTCTCGGCCCGGCCGAGGATCTGGTAGCAGTCGGCGATGATCCCCTGGAGCTGCTTCTGCCCCAGCGCCATGTTGTAGAACGGCATCTTGGGGTGGAGGATGTCGTTGAAGATCACCCGGCCGGTGGTCGTGGTGACGACCATGCCCGGGGTGTACTCCTTGTCCCCCTCGCCCTTGAGCTTCTTGTGGGCCGGCAGCCGCATCTTGATCCGGGCGTGGACGCCGACCTTCTTCTGGCTGAAGGCCAGGAACAGCTCGTTGGGCGACGAGTAGACGCCCGTCTCGATGCCGTCTTCCTTCTTGTACTCGCCGGGCTCGCCGGGGCGCTGGACCGTCACATAGTACGAGCCCATGACGATGTCCTGGGTCGGGCTGATGATCGGGTTGCCGTTGGCGGGGCTGAAGATGTTATTGGTCGACATCATCAGCGTCATCGCCTCGACCTGCGCCTCGATCGAGAGCGGCAGGTGGACGGCCATCTGGTCGCCGTCGAAGTCGGCGTTGAACCCCTTGCAGACCAGGGGGTGAATCCGGATCGCGTTGCCTTCGACCAGGACCGGCTCGAACGCCTGGATGCCCATCCGGTGCAGGGTGGGGGCCCGGTTCAGGAGGACCGGGTGATTCTTGATGACCTCTTCGAGGATGTCCCAGACCTCCTCGACCTTCCGTTCGAGCATCTTCTTGGCCGACTTGATCGTGTCGGCGTGCCCCAGCTCGCGGAGCCGGCGGATGATGAACGGCTGGAACAGCTCCAGGGCGATCTTCTTGGGCAGGCCGCACTGGTGGAGCCGGAGGTCGGGGCCGACCACGATGACCGACCGGGCCGAGTAGTCGACGCGCTTGCCCAGGAGGTTCTCGCGGAACCGGCCCTGCTTGCCCTTGATCATGTCGGTCAGGGACTTGAGCGGGCGGTTGCTCGACCCCAGGACGGGCCGCTTGCAGCGGTTGTTGTCGAAGAGGGCGTCGACGGCCTGCTGGAGCATCCGCTTCTCGTTGCGGATGATGACCTCGGGCGCGTTGAGGTCGACCAGCTTCTTGAGCCGGTTGTTCCGGTTGATGATCCGGCGGTAGAGGTCGTTGAGGTCGCTGGTGGCGAAGTTGCCGCTATCCAGCAAGACCAGCGGCCGGAGGTCCGGCGGGATGACCGGGATGCACTCCAGGACCATCCACTCGGGCCGGTTGTCGGAGTCTCGGAGGCTCTCGACGACCTTGAGCCGCTTGGTCAGGTCCTTCAGCTTCTGCTTGCTGGAGGTCTCGGTCAGCTCCTGGCGGAGCTGCTTGGAGAGGCCGACCAGGTCGAGCCGGGCCAGGAGCTTGCGGACCGCGTCGGCCCCCATGTCGGCCTGGAAGGTGTCGCCGAACTGCTCGCGGGCCTTGCGGAAATCTTCTTCGGTGAGGAGCTGGCGCTCCTTCAGGGGGGCGTCGCCGGGGTCGACGACGACATAGTCCTGGAAGTAGATGATCCGCTCCATGCTGGACGTCTTCATGTCCAGCAGGGTGCCCAGGCGGCTGGGCATCGCCTTGAAGAACCAGATGTGGACGACCGGCGCGGCCAGCTCGATGTGGCCCATCCGCTTGCGGCGGACGCGCGAGTGCGTCACCTTGACGCCGCAGCGGTCGCAGATCATCCCCTTGTACTTCATCCCGCGATACTTGCCGCAGGCGCATTCCCAGTCCTTCTCGGGACCGAAGATGCGCTCGCAGAAGAGGCCGTCCTTCTCGGGCCGGTAGGTCCGATAGTTGATCGTCTCCGGCTTCTTGACCTCGCCGAAGGAC
>JAJYDH010000625.1 GCA_021777685.1 Planctomycetota bacterium
CAAGGCTTAAATGGTGGGCCGTCGGGTGCCACGGGTTGTACTCAACCCGTGCCGCAAGCCGCGTCTCTCGCACGGGTTCCGAGTACGGAACCGCGTGGCACCCGGACCCACCAATTAAGACCTGACGGTGTACTAGGAGGGTCACGCCCCGAGCGACCGCTCCAGCGCGTTGAGGATGTCGCCCATCGTCTCGAATCCGGCGAGCAGGGCGTTGCGGGCCTCGTCCTTGAGCCAGCCGGCCACCTTCTTCTCGGCCGAGATCACCGTCGAGTGGTTCCGGCCGCCGAAGAACCGGCCGATCTCGCTGTAGGCGGCCCCGGTGTGCTTGCGGGCCAGGTACATCGCGAGCATCCGGGGGTAGGCGACGGCCCGGGCCCGGTTCTCGGCCTTGAGGGCCTCCGGCTCGATCTGGAAGAGCTGGCAGACGGCCTTCTCGACGTCCTTGAGCGCGACCGCCCGCGCGGTGTGGCGGATCGTGTCGCGGAGGGCGGTCTTCGCCAGGGCGAGGTCGAGCTTCTTGCCGGCCATCGAGGCGTGGGCGATCAGGCTGTGGAGGGCCCCCTCCAGCTCTCGGACGCTGGCGCGGAGGTGGTCGGCGACGTAGGCGAGGACGGCCTCGGGCAGGATCACCCCCCGGCTCGCGGCCTTGGCCTTGAGGATCGCCCGGCGGGTCGCGGGGTCGGGTGCGTCGAGCTTGACGACCATCCCGCCGAGGAACCGGGTGGCCAGCTCGTCGGTCAGCTTGGCGATCTGGCGAGGGTGCTGGTCCGAGGTCAGGACGATCGGCGCGCCGTCGGCGACCAGGGCGTTGAAGGTGTGGAGGAACTCATCCTGCGTGGCCTTCTTGGCGGCCAGGAAGTGGACGTCGTCGACGAGCAGGGCGCCGGCCCCCCGGTAGCGGGCCCGGAAGGCGGCGAGCGTGCCGTGCCTCATCGCGTCGAGGAAGCCGTTGGTGAAGCCCTCGGCGGTCAGGTGGACGACCTTCATCCCCGGATACCGCGCCCGGAGCGCCGCGCCGATCCCTTCGAGGAGGTGGGTCTTGCCCAGGCCGACGCCCCCCTGGATCACCAGCGGGTTGAACGAGCCGCCGGCCGTCTGGACCAGGTCGATCGCCGCCGAGTGCGCCAGCCGGTTGCCGGGCCCGGTGACGAAGTCTTCCAGCCGGCGCGCCGGCCGGGAATGGGGCGGGGGGGGCGTGGTTGTGGCCGGGGCATGGGCCTGGACCTGGGCCCGGGGGCGGTCGACCGGCGGGGAGGGCTGCGGGATGGTCGCGCCGGTCGGGCGGTCGTTGGCGTCGGGCGGCGGGGGCTCGATGACGTGGCCAAGCGGGGGCGGGGCCTCGCCGTCGACCCGGAAGGCCAGCCGGAGCGACCGGCCGGTGACCTGGCGGGCGGCGTCGACCAGGTTGCCCGCGAAGTGCCCCTGAATCCAGTCGCGGAAGAAGGCGTTGGGCACGCCGACCTCCAGCGAGTCGTCGAGGACGCCGAGCCGGACCCCTTCGCCGAACCAGAGGCCGAACCGCGACTCGCCGAGCTGCTCGGCCACGGCGGCCCTCAGAGTCGATTCCATCCCGGATTGCGTCGCCATCGGACCCAGACCCCTCTCGGCGCGGAGCCGCCGCTTCGTCTCGTCGTGAGTTGCGGCCGGGGAGGGGGGTTCTTCGAAGGGATTCGCGGGGTGCGGTCGACTCACCGGCCAGTGAGATATGCGCCCCGATCCCCCCCCTGTCAAACGCCAAAGTCCGCGCCCGGTGAGGATCTGCGCCGGTTCCAAGGCGCGACCGGGCGCCGACTTCGGGCTGGCGCGGTCGCGACGGCCGGGGGGCCTCGTCGCATCAATGTCCCTTGAAATCATCGCGCCCCGGGGGTACGATTGGGCCGGCGACCGAACCGAGTCAGGAGCGCCCCATGTCCACCAGCACGACGACCGCCGAGCCCGCCGTCTCCGCCGGGACGATCCTGCGCGATGTGGACTGGGAGACCTACTGCCAGCATCGGGACGAGCCGGCCAATGATCACCTCCGGATGTCCTACCTCGACGGGACCCTGATCCTCATGTCTCCCGAGTTCGTCCACGAGGAGGGCGGCGAATCCCTGGGGCTCTTGATCCGGGGGGTCACGTCGGGCCTCGGCCTCGAAGTCAAGGGGATCAGGATGACGACGCTCCGACGAGGGACCGCCCGCGTCAAGGGGGGCGGCAAGGAGCCCGACAACGCCTTTTACTTCGGAGAGAACGAGCGGCGGATGCGGAGGATGAAGACGCTGGACCTCGCCGTCGACCCTCCCCCCGACCTGGCCATTGAGGTCGACAACAAGGCCGATTCGGAGATCGCGCTGCCGATCTACGCGAGGCTGGGCGTGCCCGAGGTCTGGCGATACGACGTCCGGGGTCACGCCCTCTGGTTCGGCCGGCTGGCCGGCGACGCCTATCGAGAGGTCGACCGGAGCGTCTGCTTGCCCAGGTTGACCCCCACGCTGGTCCTCCAGGCCCTCAAGGCGTTCGAAGAGAGCGACATGGGGGAGAACGCCTGGTACGAATGGCTCAAGGAGTGGGCCCGCGGCCTTCCCGAAGCCCCGGCGAGATAGGAGCATCCGATGGCCACCGACGTCCGATCGCCGGATCTCGCCGAGGAGCATCAAGGCACAGTCCTCCGGGGGATCACCTGGAAGGAGTACCTCCGGCTCCGCGACAACCCGGAGAACTATCACGTCCGGATGTCCTACCTCGACGGGACCCTGATCCTGATGTCGCCCCTCTATGCCCACGATAATTCCGGATGGAGGCTGGCCATGATCGTCGATCGGGTCAGCGAGGCCCTCGACATCCCCTGCCGGGGGACCGGGACCACCACCCTCCGCCGCCAGGGGCCGGGTCCCAGGAAGGGCACCGGCAAGGAGCCCGACTACGGCTTCTACTTCGGCGAGAACGACGACCGGATGCGCAACAAGGACGACATCAATCTCGACGTCGACCCGCCGCCCGACCTGGCCATCGAGGTCGACCACAAGGCCGACTCGTTGAAGGCGCTCAAGCTCTACGCCCGGATCGGCGTGCCCGAGATCTGGCGATACAGGACCGGCAAGAAGACCCTGTGGTTCGGCCGGCTGGCAGGGGACGCTTACGAGACGGTCGACCGGAGCGTCAACCTGCCGAGGCTGACCCCGTCGCTGGTCCTCCGGGCGCTCGCGGAGTCGGAACGGATCAGCGAGCTGGAATGGAAGCGATGGCTCCGCGTCTGGGCCCTGGAAATCCCCGAGCCGCCCGCCGACCCGGCGAGATAGGAGCATCCGATGGCCACCGACGTCCGATCGCCGGGCCTCGCCGAGGAGCATCAAGGCACCGTCCTCCGGGGGATCTCCTGGAGGGAGTACCTCCGGCTCCGCGACAACCCGGAGAACTATCACGTCCGGATGTCCTACCTCGACGGGACCCTGATCCTGATGTCGCCCCTGTACACTCACGATAACTCCGGGTGGAAGCTCGGGCAGGTGATCGACATGGTCGCCTGGGTCC
>JAJYDH010000075.1 GCA_021777685.1 Planctomycetota bacterium
TTCGCCGAGGCGATCGTGATCGCGTTGGCGTAACGGCTCACGTCGACGGCGGCCACCGGGGCGGGCTGTTCGACCCGGGGCACCGCGACCGGCGAGGGCGCCGCGACGGCCCGGCCGGTCGAGGCCGCGACCGGCCTCGGGGCGAATCTCGGGAAATCGAGGGCCGACGGAAAGGCCCGGTCGGACGGCCCGGGTTGAGGCGCGCGGACCACCGGCGCCGCCGATCCTCCGGCGACGGGCGAGGCCGAGAGCGGCAGCGTGGTCGCCAGGCTCGACACCGGGCAGATCGCCTCAAGGGCCAGCGGAGTCGGGCGGAACGGACGCAGCTTGCGGTGGGGGGGTACGCATGTGTCGATCCGTCCTCGAAGGGTGTTCGTCCCGGCCCGGCCTCGTCGGAGTTGATGGGTTGGTTTTAGCCGGCCGGCGGGGCCGGACGCAAGGGAAATCTTCCGAATTCATCGGACTCGATCGGGCCCTCTCGTCGGGTCGCGTCCCCGACCGGCGCCGGATTTGCCGTTTCTCCAACAGTCTCGACACACCGGAGGAGAAGTCGCATGTATCACCATGTCAAGAAGCTGATGTATACGGTCCGCGTCGGCGAGGCCGACCCGAAGTTCGGCCGGATGCTCCTGGAGCAGTTCGGCGGGGCCAACGGCGAGCTGGCCGCGGCCATGCAGTACTCGATCCAGGGGCTCAACTGCGAGGACCCCGCCCGCAAGGACCTGCTGATGGACATCGGGACCGAGGAGCTGAGCCACCTGGAGGTGATCGGCTCCCTCGCCCGGCTCCACCTGAAGCCCACCAAGGCGTCGAGGGAGGCCGCCGACGCCGACCCGCTGGTCGCCATCTGCGGCGGCGGGGGCGTCGGCCTGTTCAACTCGCAGGGCAACCCCTGGACCGCCGATTATCTCAAGATCACCGGCGAGCTCGACGTCGACCTCCGGAGCAACATCGCCGCCGAGGCCCGCGCCAAGATCGTCTACGAGCGGCTGATCGACTTCACCAACGACAGCGGCACCAAGGACGCACTCCAGTTCCTCATGACTCGCGAGATCACGCACATGAAGGCGTTCATGCTCGCCCTGCAGAGCATGGGCAAGGACCCGCTCAAGATCGGCGAGATCCCGCCCACGCCCGGCCTGGTCGACCAGTTCTTCAACGACTCGACCGGCGAAGGCGACGCGGGCAAGGAATTCCGGGGCCCCTGGAACGAGGGGAACGGATTCCAGTTCGTCGAGGCCCCCGCCTTCAAGGAGCTGCGCGACAGGTCCGGCTCTCGATGAGTCCTGTCGATCGAAATCCCGGGCGGGGCGGCCCTCGCGAGCCGCCCCGCTCGCTTTTCGATCGCGTCTGCGAGCCGAGATCTCCTGTGGCCGTCACGCAGTGGGTCAACGGTCGATTTATGTTGTAACGAATTCGAGAAGATGAAGTAGGGTGGGTCGAGCCTCGGACGAGCCCCACCACGCATCCGTGGTGGGGCTCGTCCGAGGCTCGACCCGCCCTACTTCTACTCAGATCTCAGATCCCAGCTCGGGTGCGATCGCAACCGTTCAGGGAGAGCCGCGTCAGACCTCGGCGTAGAGGACCGACCACCCGCGATCCCCCTCGGGGGCGAGCAGGACGCTCTTGCCGGCCCCGATCCCCCGAGGGCCGACGTGGGACGCCCGGAGCACCCGGCCGTCGATCAAGATGACCTCGCCGCTCGAAGGGGCGACGCTCGAACCCCCCGCCAGCCCGCGAGGGCCCACCCGGCCATAGACCGGGCCGGGCGGCTCGGCACGAGGCGAGGCTCCGAGGGCCCGTCGGCCGACGGCGAGGGCGGCGATCGCGCCCGAGGACTTGGCGAGGAAGGCGCGTCGGGACAGTGGATCGATCATCGCTCGGCATCTCCTCGGGATGGCGACCGGCCCGCGCCCGGGGTCTCCTCCCCCGACCCGTCCTGACCGGCCTGGCGGGAAATGCCCTGCAATTCGCGGTCCTTCGCCCCGAGCGACCCCGAAGATCACGCGAACAGCGGCGTCAGCGGGCTGCCCGTGTTGATCTGGAGCGGCCGGCCGAGGGGGTCGCGGACCTCGGTCGCCGGGTCGATCCCCAGCGCGTGGAGGATCGTCGCGCCCAGGTCCTCGGGCGAGACCGGGTCCCTCGAAGGATACGCCGCCCAGCGGTCGCTCGCCCCGTGGACCTGACCGCCCGCGATCCCCCCGCCGGCCAGGGCGGCCGAATAGCACCGGGGCCAGTGCTCGCGGCCGGCGTTGGCGGCGGTGATCCGAGGGGCCCGGCCGAACTCGCCGGCCCAGACGACCAGCGTCTCGTCCAGGAGCCCCCGGGCGTCCAGGTCGTCGAGCAGCGCGGCGAAGCCCCGGTCGGCCGGCGGCATCAGGTCGCGCTTGAGCCGGTTGAAGTTGTCGCCGTGCGTGTCCCAGAAGTTCCGGCCGTCGTCGTGCCAGTTCACCGTGGCCAGGCCGACCCCGGCCTCGACCAGCCGGCGGGCCAGGAGCAGGCATTGTCCGTGGATGTTCCGGCCGTAGCGGTCGCGGATCTTCGGGTCCTCGCGATCGAGCTGGAACGCGCCCCGGGCCTCGGCCGAGACCAGCGCGTCGAGCGCCCGGCCCTGGAAGCCGTCCCAGGCGCCGGGCCCGACTCCCGGGATGTCGGCCCCCTTCGACAGCCCGGCCAGCAGGTCCCTGCGACCCCCGAGCCTGCCCGCGTCCACGCCCTCGGGCAGGCCGAGCCCGCCGACCTGGAAGCCTGGCGCGTTGGGGTCGCCCTCGACGCGGAACGGGTCGAACCCCTTGCCGAGCCAGCCGCCGTGCTGGCCGGGGGCCTTGCCCCCCGGAGCGGCGGGGTGCGCGACGGTCCACGGCATCGTCACGGCCGTCGGCACCGCCCCCCTCGTCGGCCGGAGTTTGCTCACGAGCGACCCCAGGTGCGGCCAGTCGCCCGGGGACGGCGGGGCCGAGTCGGAGTTGGGCGTCGGCGCCAGGTGCCCGGTCAGGAGCCGATGGGCCGTCGACAGGTGCGCGGGGTCGCCGTGGGACATCGACCGGACCACCGCCAGCCGGTGCGTCTGGGCGGCCAGGAGTGGGAAATGCTCGGAGATCCGCAGGCCGGGCGTCCTCGTGGCGATCGTGGCGAACTCGCCTCGGATCTCGCTCGGGGCGTCGGGCTTGGGGTCCCAGGTGTCGAGCTGGCTCGGCCCGCCCCACTGGAAGATCAGGATGCACGACTTCGCCCGGCCGAACCCCGGGCCCGACGACGAGCCCTCACCCCTGGCCCGCGCCCGGAACAGCTCCGGCAGGCCCAGGCCGAGCGACCCCAGGACCCCCGCCCGGAGCGCCTCGCGCCGGGAAGGATGCCGGAACCCTCGACACCCGCCGTTCGCCCCCAGGTCTGCCATGAAGCTGGCCTCTTCGCCCGCGATGTTCAACTTTCCGTCAACAATCCTACCCGTAGTCTACCCGATGGACTTGATGAGGGGAAGAAGGACTAACCGCCAAGGCGCCAGGGCCGCCAAGAAGACGCGGAGCAGAGAGGGAGGGAGAAAAGATTCAAAAGCATTCAGATTGAATGCTCTATCTTCCCACTTCCTCCTCCGCGTCTTCTTGGCGGCCCTGGCGACCTTGGCGTCTTGGCGGTTCAACTTCCCCTCTCCAGTGGCACCGTGGCGATCTCGACCGGCCGGGCCAGCCGCGCGATGGGATGGTCGGACTCCCGGCCGGGCGCGAGGGCGTCGTCGAGGAAGTTCCAGGCGAGCAGCCCGTCGTCGGAGCGGGCCTCCAGCAGATAGACCGCCAGCGAGCCCAGCGGCTGCGCGGTCCGGACGACGAGCGTGCCGGCCGGGAAGGTCCGGTCCCGCCGGGCGACCCTCGAATCGTTCACGCGGATCATCCGGTGCCCCTCGGACGGCCGGACGTCGCGGGCGAAGTCGGTGACGGTCTCGACCTCGACGCCGAGCCTCACCTCTTCCTTCAACGATTCGACGCGGATACCGTGGGCAAGCAGGGTCTCGACGACCCGGCCCGACCCGGGCGGGATCAGGTAGGCGAACGGCCGGGAAACCTCCAGATCGGCGGCGAAATCCTGCTCGATCGCGCACGGGTAATCCCTCGGCTGCGCGGTGGCGACCCTCTTGCCGCCGACCTCGCGCTCGACGAACCCCAGGACGTCCACCTTCCCCGGAAAGGCCCGAGGTTTCGAGCGGATCGCCACGCGGTCGCCCGGCTCCAGGCCGGCGGCGATGGTCCTTCGCCGGGCGTCATCGAGCAGGATGCGGATCTCGTCGCGGTGCCCGTCGGCGAATTCCAGGAGGGCGAGGCAGAAGTCGCGGGTCGCCAGGACGCGGTCCTTGAACGGGGCGTAAGAATAGGCTTCCGACAGCACCGAGAGCCGGTCCCGGAGCCCGATATAGGTCGTGCCGAACCGGGGCGTCGCCGGGAACGACGTCCAGCGCGTGTGGTCGTCCTCGAAGTTCCCGTAGAAGAACGACCGATACCCCGACCGCCGCTCCAGCGAGCCCCCGGCCTCGGGAAAGAGCCTCGACCGCGAGAACGCGATCAGCCGAGGGTCCCCCGCCGGGTTCTTCGGCCCCTCATACGTGATCGTGTAACGGTGGTGCGAGCCGTTGGTGGTGTGAGTATCGATCGTCAGGTGCGGGTCCCATTCGGTCAGGAACCGGACGAGAGCCCGCGTCTCGGGGGCTTCGAGCTTCATGAAGTCGCGGTTCAGGTCGAGCCCGGCCGCGTTCGCCCGCCGGCCCATCCCCTCCTCCGGCCCGACCTGCCCCGGCCGGTTGTCCTTCGAGACCCGCTCGTTACCGTCCGCGTTGTAGATCGGCGCGACGGCCAGAATCAGGTGTTTGAGCAAGGGATGATCCGGCCTTGCGATCAAGTCGCGGACCAGCATCGGCAGCGCCTCCTTGCCGCAGACTTCCCCCGCGTGGATGTTGCCGAGCAGGAAGACCACCAGCTTGCCCGAGGCCTTCGCCTCGGCCGGGGTCGAGACCGGAGGGTCCGCCACGATCAAGAGCGGCAGGCTCCGCCCCTCGCCGGACTTGCCCAGCTCGATCGGCCGGACCAACGGCGACGACCGTGCCAGGCGCTCGCAGAGGTCAACGACCTCGGCATGCCGGGCCGTCGCCCGGAAGCCGGACTTCTCGGCGACGGTGAGCAGGTCGTCCGGAGGCGCGGCGAAGGCCGAGAGGGGACAGATCAGGATCAGCGAGGCCGCCCAACCGGAGGATACGCGAAGCATCCGGATTCCTCTCATCTCGGGGCCGCGGCCCGGCCAAAGCCTCTCTTCGAACTGGGTCGTGGGTCGATTGTCGCCGGGTGGCACGCGGTCCGGTATCCCGGCCCGGCGGAACATCAGGCTGCCCTCCTCGAAAAGCCGGCGAGGTTGACCGATTCGCTAAAATCCGGAGGTTATCTTCATTCGAACAGGACGACCCGAGAGAGGCCGCCGGATGCAGGACGCTCTGATCGACGGGCCGACGAATGTCTGGGCCCCTCCGGCCGAGGAAGACAAGGCCGGGCCGCCGGTCCATCCCGACGCCTCGCTGGCCCTGCTCTGCGTGGCCCAGTTGATGCTGGTGCTGGATTTCTCGATCGTGAACGTCGCCCTGCCGTCGATGAAGGTCGACCTGGGGTTCACGGCGTCGGGGCTCCAGTGGGTCATCAGCGCGTATGCCCTGACCTTCGGCGGGTTCCTGATGCTGGGCGGGCTGGCGGCCGACCTGTTCGGCCGGCGGCGGGTGTTCATGAGCGGGCTGGCGCTGTTCTCGGCCGCCTCGCTGGCGGGCGGTTTCGCCCGGGCGTCGTGGGTACTGGTCGCGGCCCGGGCGTTGCAAGGGGTCGGCGGGGCGATCGTCTCCCCGGCGGCGCTGTCGCTGCTGACCACGACCTTCGCCGAAGGGCCGGCGAGGAACCGGGCGATGGGCTGGTTCGGGACGATGAGCACGGTGGGCTTCGCCGTCGGGATGATGCTCGGCGGCCTGCTCACCGGCTGGGTCGGCTGGGAGTGGGTGATGTTCATCAACGTCCCCATCGGCCTGGCGGTGATCGGCCTGTCGCCCCTGCTCCTGTCCCCGGGCGGCGACGACCGGCCGGTGGTCGGGTTCGACCTGCTCGGCGCGGCCCTCATCACCGGGGCGGCGGCCTCGCTGGTCTACGCCCTGTCGGACGCCGAGAACGTGGGCTGGACGTCCCGGCAGACGCTCGCCCTGCTGGCGGCGTCGGCGGCGCAGCTCGTCGCGTTCGTCGTCGTCGAGGGCCGCGTGAAGCACCCGCTGGTCCCGCTGGCGATCTTCCGGAGGCGGAACCTGGTCGGGGCGAACTTCGTCGGCTTCCTGCTGGCGGCGGGGGTCCCGGCGATGATCCTGCTGACGACCTTCCACATGCAGTTGCACCTGGGCTATTCGCCGTTCGACACCGGCCTGGCGTTCATGCCGCACGCGATCGTGGCGTTCGTGGCGGCGAGGGTGGTGCCCCGGGTGGTCGACCGGTTCGGCCCCCGGCCGATCATGGCGTGGGGCTCGGCGATCTTCGGCGGGTCGGTCCTGCTCCTGGCCGCGATCACGCCGACGGGCCCCTATGCGATCGAGCTGCTGCCGGGCCTGGCGATCACCCCGGTCGGCATCCTTTTCGGGTTCATCGCGAGCATGATCGCGGCGACCTCGGGGATGCCCGACGACGAGCAGGGGCTGGCCTCGGGCCTGCTGGCGACCTGCCAGCAGATCGGCCAGGCGCTCGGGTTGGCGGTGATCCTCAACGTGGTCGCCTTCGCCGAGCGCCGGGCCGTCGGGGCCGGTTTGGCCGAGGCTCCCGCCCGGGTCCAGGGCTACCGGTGGGGCTTCGCGGTCGAGGCCGGCTTCGCGGCGCTGGCGGTCCTGGTCGCGCTGGTCGTGGTGCGGAAGTCGCCGAGGGGAGCGGCCTCGGGGTCGCGTCCGGTCGTCGCGGTCCATTGATCGGCTTCCGTCACTCGCCGTAATAATCGATGGTCCGCTCGATCGCCCGTCGGCAGACGGGGCAGAAGGGCTTGTTGCCCTTGGAAAACATGATGCAGTCGAGGCTCGGGCGGTAGAGCCCGGTGGACGTGTAACCGGCCCCTTCGAAGGCCCCCACCTTGTTCGCGAAGGCCCCCTTGCCGAGGAGGTCGTCCATCCTCGCGGAATGCTCGCGCGAGAGCCGCTCGGCGTCCTCTTTCAGGGCCTCGATCTCCTTCGCCGGGGCGTTCGACCGGCTGGCCTCGGCGATCCTGATGCCCATGTCCTGCCGGGCCTTCTGATAGGCCATCTCGGCCTCGTCGAACGCGGCCTTTTCCCAGGGAGTCGGTACGGGGGTGTCGGGGGTGACGAGGGACTTCCACTTGAGGTTGGACGGGTCGAGCAGGGCCGTCACGTTGGGCTCGATCGGCTCGACCCCTCGGGGGAAGAAGTCGTTGTAGGCGACCGAGGAGGTGTAATACTCGTCGGCCAGGGCGGCGAAGTGATGGCCGAACTCGTGGAGGAAGACGTAGGGGCTCCACTGGTTGTCGGCGGTGAAGGTGCAATAGAGGTTGTAGATCCCGCCGCCGCCGTAACGCGGGGTGTTGACCATGATGTAGAGGACGTCATACGGGGCCGCGGCGGCGATGTCGCGGAGGGCCTTGTTGTCCTCGGTCAGGAGGTAACGCTCGGAGCCGAGGGCGTCGAAGCTGGCCCCGACGCTGGTCTCTCGCCAGTTCCCCCGGCTCGGCTCGTCGCAACCCCGGTCCCTCGACGGCGCCCAGACGCCCCTGAGATTGAACCGGTCGCGGTTCGAGGCGAACGGCTCCCGCGAGAAGAAGACGCCTTCGAACCGCCTCAGGTCGGCCCTGAGCTTCGCCTCGTCGTCGGCCGTGTACCCCTCGGCGACGATCGCGACGTCGACCCGCGAGTGCGGGTCGCCCGGGATGTGGACGTCGATCACCCGGGCGTCCTTCCGGGCCGGCTCCAGGCTGATCGTCGGGGCCGCCGGGTCGACCTCGGCCTCCAGCAGGGTCCTGTGACTCCGGTCCTTCTGGCGGACCTTGACGACGAGCTTCACCTTCGCCCTCGGGAACGGCACGAGGACCGTCGCGTGATAGGCCCGCTTGATCCCCTTCGCGGCCTCGGCGGTGGTCCGATACTCGCCGAAATAGGAGTCGAGCCGGCGCGAGAACAGCAGATCCCCCGAGGCCAGGTCGCGGACCTCGACGAGGGTCCGGCCGACCTCGAAGGGGTCGATTCGGTGCGCCCGGCTCCCGGCCCAGCTCCCCTGACGATGGAGCCGGTCGAGGATGACGAACTCGTCGGTGGCGTCGCCGCCGTGGAGGTAGTCGACCCGGAGGGTGGCGTCGACGAACGAGCGGTCGAAGCCCGCGACCTCGTCGGCGGGCGCGGGAGGCGCGAACCCGAGGGCGATGGCGCAGAGGATGGCGATTCGCATGCGAGCCTCCTGACCGTCCCGGGCCCGGTTCCGGCCTCTCGATTGAATCCGATCCGGGCCGGCGTCGCCAGGGGGGTGCGGGCGGGCTCGGGCCCCGGATTCCGATCGGTTGCGGCCCGCCGTTTGGCTCGATAAGCTGAGACCATCCCTAGTCACTCCATTCACTTTCTCATCCGGGCCGAGGCGACCGGGGGTGGTCGCCTCGGCCCGGCCGTCCCGAGGCCCAGGGTGATGTCAGCGTCTTCGGCGAGAGTACGCCTCGGTGCGGCGATCCTGCTCTGTTCGCTCGGCTGCACGTCGGGCTCGTCGCCGATCGTGGACCATCCGGACCGGGCGCCTTCGCACCAGGATGGGGGGGGCCGGGCCCCGATCTCGCGGGCCGCGGTCGCCGAGAAGCCGGAGAGGCCGCTCGACATCCCGGCCCCCCCGGCCCCGGACTCGATCCATGAAGGCCGGGACCTCTCGAAGGCGGACGGCGACGAGCTGGCGAGCCTGGCCGGCCGGTTCGCGGGCGAGGGGAAACCCGGCGAGGCCGCCCAATTCCAGTACTGGGCGATGAGGGCGGGCGCCGGGGGCCAGTACAACCTGGCCTGCTGGACCGCGCTGGCCGGCGACCTCGAAGGGGCGTTCTACTGGCTCCAGGAGGCCGCGCTCGACGACGGCGTCGAGGAGTCGTGGGCCGGGCAGGACCCCGACCTCGACACGCTCCACAAGGACCCCCGCTGGAAGCAGGTCGGGCCGTTCCTCAAGCGGTGCAACGCCTACTGGGCGGCCAGCGGGCACCGGCAGACGGTGCTGGTCCTGCCCGAGGGGTACAAGAAGGGCACGCCGATCGGCGTCCTCGTCGGACTCCACGGCCTGGGCCACCGGCCCGACGGGTTCGTCGACGAGTCGTTTCAGTCCTTCGCCGACGATCTGAACATGGCGATCGTCGGGGTCAGCGGGACGGTCCCCACCGGCCGGCGATCGTTCGTCTGGTCGGAAGACCCGGCCAGCGACGCCCGCCAGATCCGCCGGGCGCTCGCCGACCTCTCCGACCGGCTGACCGTCAAGCCCGGCCACATCATCGCCTTCGGCTTCTCGCAGGGGGCCCAGATGGGCTTCGAGGTCGCCTTCCAGGATCCCGACGAGTACCTCGGCGCGATCGTCATGTCGCCCGGGACGACCTCCCGCTTCTACCGGCTCAACAAGCTCACCCCCTCGCCCGGCAACCGTCGCCAGGGCTACGTCTGCGTCTGCGGGGCCGAGGAGGCGCCCGGCAACGTCAGCTTCACCAGGGACGCCGCCGAATTCGCCCGGAAGGCCGGCGCCCGGGTCGAACTCAGGCTCGACCCGGGCAGGAGCGAGCACGCCTTCCCGCCCGACTTCGCCGCGTCGCTGGCCCGCTGGGTCCGGTTCATCGAGGGGTCGGCGTCCGAGTGAGGTCGATTCGGGGGCCCGCCCCGAGAACGGCCGGCTCAATTCGCCCTGAGGCTCCCGGGATGGGCCGGCGAGCCGGGCGATCGGCGGACCGCCGGGGCGAAGAGCGGCTTCAGGACGAGCGCCCCGTAGGCGCTCAGGTGCGTCCCGTCCCGGTAGAAGCTGCCATTGTCGTCGAAGGGGAGGATGTCGACGGTCCCCGTCCTCGCCCGGAGGAGCGGGACCGGGTCGAGGACGGTCACGCCCCGATCCCTCAGCTTCGGGAGGAACTCCCGTTCGAGCCGGTTCGCGGCCTCGTGCTGGGACAGGGTCAACCTCAGCCGGGAGGGGTCCCAGCCCCGCCAGGTGTAGAGGGCCAGCGCCTTGGAGACGTCGAAGGCGAAGCCGGGGACATCGTTGACGAAATAGACCGCCGCGCCGGCCTCGCGGAGCGAGTCGACCGTCCTCAGAAGGGCGTCGGAGAACCGGGCGTCGCGGAAATAGTCGCCCCAGGCCCCGGCCATCAGGACTCTCGGGATCTTCCCGGCCCGGACGTGCTCCAGCACGGCCGCGTTGAACGGGATGGCCCGCTCGTTGAGCCCGAATTCCTTCCGGACGTAGAAGCCGAGCGCGGGCGCGGTCGAGGAATGGGTGGCGGCCCGGGCCGTGATGCCCGCCTCCTTGCAGAGGGCATCGAGGGCCGGCAGGAGGGCCACGGCATGGCTGTCGCCCCAGACCAGCAGCTCGACGTCACGGCCGGCGACGCCCAGCGGGACGAGGTTGCCGGGGATGTCGCCGATCTCCAGGTTGTGGAAGTCGCCCGGGTTCTCCCGGCTGCTGTCCGCGAACATCTTCGATCGAGGAGTGTGCCGCCCTTCCAGCCCCCGGGTCCGTTCGAGCCCGATGCCGACCAGCAGCAGGCCGGCGAAGGCGAGGCCCGAGGCGGTCAGGAGCCGCGGGCGCGATCCGAGGAGCCGGCGGGTCCGGAATGGGGTCTCGACATATCGCCAGGAGATGACGCCCAGGACCAGGCTCGCGGCGACCAGCAGGAGCCGGACGCCCGCCGAGATCGGACGGACGTCCTCGTGGTTGGCGAAGGCGAAGAGGGGCCAGTGCCAGAGATAGAGCGAGTACGAGATCAGCCCGACGAACACCATCGGACGCCAGGCCAGGAGCCGCGAGGCGAAGGGAAGGCGCCCCGGCCCGCTCCCGCTGGCGATCAGCAACGCCGCCCCCAGGACGGGGGGGAGTGCCGCGAGGCCGGGGAAGGGCGTCGTCTCGTCGTAGAGGAAGCAGGGGATGAGGATCGAGGCCAGGCCGAGCGCCGCCCCCGGCCCTTTCAGGCGGGGCGACATCCCGTCCCCGAGGGCCGGGCGCATCGCCAGGAGGACGCCGACGAGCAGCTCCCATGCCCGGGTGGGCAGCAGGTAGAATGTCGCCGATGGGTGGTGCGCCGTCCCGTAGACGCTCAGGCCGAAGCTCAGGGCCGCGGCCAGCGCCATCGGCGCGAACATCCGGCGCGGCTGCTTGATCCTGGACAGGAGCAGCAAGAAGATCGGCACGAAGAGGTAGAACTGCTCCTCCACGGCGAGCGACCAGGTATGGAGCAGTGGCTTCTGCTCGGCCGCCGCTTCGAAATAGCCGGTCTCGCGCCAGAACTGGACGTTCGAGACGATGAGGTCCAGCCCGACGATCGACCGGCCGAGCGACGCCAGGTCGTGCGGCAGGAGCAGGGACCATCCCGCCGCCAGGGTGGCGACCACGACGACCAGCAAGGCCGGGACGATCCGCCTGATCCGCCGCTCCCAGAATTCCAGGATCGAGAACCGGCCTCCCTCCAGGTCCTTGAGGATCAGGACGGTGATCAGGTAGCCCGAGATGACGAAGAAGACGTCGACGCCGACGAATCCGCCGGTCGCGAGGAGGCCGGCATGGCAGGAGACCACGCCGAGCACCGCCACGGCCCGCAGGCCGTCGATGTCGGGTCGATAAGCGAGGCGGGGGTGCCTTGCCATGGGGATGGATCGCTCATGTGTCCGATAGTCTCGTCCCTCGCGAGGGAACTCATGGTATCCTCGAAATCGGCCGGCCGGGGGCGACATCGGGTCGCCCTCGGAGGGCCGGTCGGTCGAAGGAAGGCTGACATGAATCCGGTCGGGCCTGAAGGCGTGTCGTCGGCGGGTCCTCGCTCCCGCCGGTCGTGGCGGATGCCGCCCCTGGTCGTCGCGGGGCTGCTGCTCGGCGCCTCGGCGGCCGAGGCGCAGCAGATCACCGTCAATCCCCGGTACGGCTCGGTGCAGGACAAGGCGCCCCTGGCCTGGCGGCAGGGGGACGTCTCCTATCTCCTGAACATGGCCGAACTTCCCCGCGCGCCCGGCGGCGACTGGGCGATCCAGCCGACGATGAGCGCGTCCTGGGGCCGGCCCGTCGAGGGCTCGCCGACCGGCTGGTCGACGACCCGGCCGGACGGGACGCCGATGGGCAAGATCTACGCCTTCGGCGGCGCCGGGCCGACCGACGGGACCGAGACCGTTGACTGGGGTGACGGGAGCCTCCTGAGGGCCTCCGCCGCCGCGGCGTTCAGGTACAACATCCCTGAAGGGACGATCTTCTACTCCACCCGCCTCAACACCTCGTCCCCGGCCCGACCGAAGGGTGCTGGCGCCGACCCCGGCTACGGGACCCGTTATCGGATCATGGTCTACATGAGCAAGGACGACGCCAGGACCTGGACGCTCCTGCCGCCGGTGGCCCTCTCGGCGAAGGGGCCGGGGGACGACGGGTCGATGGTGGGGCTCTGGTCGAACTTCCTCTTCGAGCGGGACGACGGGACCATCCAGATCTACTACGACAACCAACTCGCCCCCTGGCAGGAGCCCGGCGGCCGGAGCCGGCGCGAGCAGTGGGTCGCGATGCAGAGCCTGGTGCCCGGCCCGTCGCTGGCATGGACCGGCCAGCAGGCCGAGATCATCGTCGACGGCAACCAGCCGGGCCGGCCCCGGCCAAACGCGGGGATGGCCACCGTCTCGCGGAAGTCGCCGGGCGACGGCACCATGTTCGTGACCCTGGAGGACGTCGACTATTACGGCGTCCCCGGCGAGCAAGAGCCCCGGTTCCAGCTCGTCATCCGGGTCATGAAGTCGGCCGACGGCGGCCGGAGCTGGATGTACGTCAACACCCTCCGCCAGCCCCGGGGCTTCAACAACATGGCCCCGTATCACGTCCGGAGCCGGATCACCGGCGAATTGATCGTGGTCTTCCGGTCGGACGCCCGCCGGATGGGCGACCCGGCCAACCCGATGTACGACCCCTACGTCTCCGCGAAGCAGGGCTCCCAGACCGGGAACCCCCGCTGGCTCCTCGGCAACATCCACGTCCTCCGGAGCGGCGATGACGGCGCCACCTGGCAGCCGCTGGAGCAGGCGCCGGGCTCGCCCTACCGCCCGGGGGACGACGAGTCCTCGTTCGAGCCCGGCGTGACCGAGCTGAGGCTGTCGCCGACCTCGTCGAACCTGGTCTTCCAGTGGGGGCAGTTCCTCGGCGGCCTGAACCCGCCGGCCGCCGGCCCCCCGGCGAAGCTCTGGGTCCAGACGGTGACGATTCGGAAGTGAATCGCCCGGCCCTCGCGAAAAGTCGCGGCATTTCTCGCGATCCGGCGGCCCGCTCTGATACAGTGCTGGTGCCGCAACAGTCCACTCATCTCACGAGGAGCCCTCGCCGATGAGCGCCTTCATCCCCCAGCTCGACCCCGACCGATCGACCCGCGAGAGCGACCTCGCGGCGACCCGGGGCCATTATGTTTATAATCACACCTACCTCTCGCCCCTGGCGATGGTGGAGTGCCTCCCGTTCTGGGAGCAGCCGTCCTGGCAGTGGATGGTAACGGTCGGTGAGACGGCGCTCCGGGTGCTGGCCAACCACGCCGAGAACGACCACGACTTAAGGCGCCGTAACGACACGCACGCGAAGCACAGCCTGTTCACGGAGTTCGTCGAGCGGGCCTCGGGCGAGGTCCACCACCTGACGCACATCATCAAGGAGGCGATCCGGTCCAACGTGGTCGAGGGGCCGCCGCACACCCTGGAGAGCTACGCGGCGATGTTCCGCTCGATCGGCCTGCCCCCGATCCACCACGACTTCCACCAGGACCGCGTCTTCGCCGAGATGCGGGTGGGCGGGCCGAACCCGGTCGTCCTGAGGCGGGTCGATCGGCCCGTCGACCACTTCCCCGTCACCCAGGAGCACTTCGCGAGGGCCATCCCCGGGCCCGACACGCTGGAGGCCGCCGGCCGCGAGGGGCGGCTCTACCTGCTCGACTACAGGATGCTCGAAGGGATCGAGAACAGCGACTATCCGGACATACAGAAGTATGTCTACGCGCCGCTCTGCCTGCTGGTACTCCACAGGTCGCGCAAGGTCCTGATGCCGGTGGCGATCCAGTGCCGGCAGGCGCCGGGCCCGGACAACCCGATCTTCACGCCGGACGACGGGCCGAGCTGGCAGATCGCCAAGACGGTGGTCAAGGTGGCCGACGGGAACCATCACGAGGCGGTGACGCATCTGGGCCGGACCCACCTGTTCGTCGAGCCGTTCGTCATCGCCACCCGCCGCCAGCTCGCGGCGAATCACCCGCTCCACATCCTCCTGGTGCCCCACTTCGAGGGGACGCTGTCGATCAACAACATGGCCAAGGGCTACCTGGTCGACAATCGAGGTCCGGTCGACGAGCTGCTCGGCGGGACCATCGAGTCGACGCGCCACCTGACGGTCCGGGGCGTCCAGGAATACCCGTTCGATCGGGTGATGCTGCCGGACACCTTCCGCGCCCGGGGCGTCGACGACCCCGACCTCCTGCCCAACTACCCGTACCGCGACGACGCCCTGCTCTTCTGGGGGGCCATCCATCGGTGGGTCTCCGGCTACCTGGAACTCTACTACCACTCCGACGCCGACGTCCGGGCCGACACCGAGCTGGCCGCCTGGTTCGACGAGCTGGTCGCCGCCGACGGGGGGCGGGTCGTCGGCATCGGCAGGTCGGGGCCGACCTGCACCCGCGAGTACCTCGCCGACGCCGCGACCCTGATCATCTTCACCGCCAGCGTCCAGCACGCCGCCGTGAACTTCCCGCAGTACGACCTGATGAGCTACGTCCCCAACATGCCGCTGGCCTGCTACGCCCCCGCCCCGACCTCGAAGCACGCGACCCACGCCGACTACCTGGCGATGCTCCCGCCCCTGAACCACGCCAACCTCCAGATGGGCCTGGGCGCCCTGCTCGGCACGATCCGCTACACCACGCTCGGCGAGTACGGCGAGGGCCGCTTCGAGGACCCCCGCGTCGCCGAGCCCCTCCGCCGGTTCCTCGACGAGATCCGCCAGATCGGCGAGACGATCGAGGCGCGAAACCGGCAACGCCGGCCCTACGAGTTCCTCGTCCCGTCCGGAATCCCCCAGAGTATCAATATCTGACCGGATAATCTCGTGAATGGTCGATGAACGACGGGGACCCGGAGCCCTGCCATCGCTCATCGACCATCGCTCATCGACCATCGATCCTCATCCATCGACCATCGACCATCGACCATCGATCCTCATCCATCGGCCACCGACGCCTCCCATCCGCCAAGAATCGAGGGGCAATGTCCTCCACCCTGCCCGCGCGGCTGTTTCGCCTGGTCCATCGTCGGAAGGTCGAGGCGCTCGCCGGCATCCCTGGCCCTCCGCCGAGCTTCCCGCTGGGCAACGCCCTCGACTTCCTCGGCAAGCCGCCCTGGGAGGTCTTCGCCGGCTACGGCCGGGCTTACGGGGGGATGGCCCTGGCCTGGATCGGCGGCACGCCGGTCGTCGTCCTCAACGACCCAACGCTGATCGCCCGGGTCCTCGGTGCCGGGTCGGCGGGCTATTACAAGGACGCCCCGGGGAAGGCCCTGGAGCCGGTCATCACCAAGCGATGCCTGTTCATCGCCAACGGCGACGACTGGGCCTATCGCCGGTCGATCCACCCGGCGCGGGGCGAGGTGGCCGACGAGTGGCTCGCCTCGGTCGTGCCGACCCTCCGGGACGCCGTGGCCTCGGGCGTCCGCCGGCTCGCCGAGCGGAATCCCGGCGGCGTGGACCTGTACGACGGCCTCGAACGCGTCGCCTTCGACGCCTTCGCCGTGGCCGCCTGGGGCGAGCCGCTGGGCGACGGGGCCTACCGCGAGTTCGTCGCACTGGGCATGGTGGGCGACCGGCGGATGCAGCCCCCCTCCCAGTCCGCCCCGCCGCTCTGCCCGATGTTCTACGCCGATCGGAGGCGGTGGTACGGCCGGTTCGACGGCCTGATCGAGAAGGCCCGTCGGGAGGCCGACCCGTCCCGGACCGACCTCCTGGCCCGGTCGCTCCGCCGGAACCCGGACGTCCCGCGCGACGACTTCCGCGACCTCCTGGCCAACGTCTTCTACGGCGGCGTCTTCTCGGCGACGAGCGGCCTGGTCACGGCCCTCTACCTCCTGGCCCACCACCCGGCCGAGGAGGCGATCCTCCGCGACCAGTTGAAGGGGCTGGACCTCGGCTCGCCGGCCGTCGGGCCGGCCGACCTCGACGCCTGCCCCCGGCTCGGCTCGATCGTCCTGGAGGCCCTCCGCTACCTGACCCCGGTCCCCTTGATGGCCCGGAGCGTCGTCACGACCCGGCCGGTCGAGCTGGGGGGCCACACCCTCCCGCCGGACACGAAGCTGTTCCTGACCAACTGGGCCATCCACCGCTCGCCCGACCTCTGGGCCGACCCCGACCGCTTCGACCCCGGCCGCTGGGAGTCGGGCGGCGCGGAGGCCCACCCGATCGGCGGCCCGGACTTCTTCCCGTTCGGCCAGGGGGCCCGGACCTGCGTGGGCATGCCCTTCGCCCTGGCCTACATGAAGACCGCCCTGGCGACCATCATCTCGCGTCATCGGGTCGAACTCGACCGCTCGGTCCCGTACAAAGCGACTTATTTTTTCGGCGTGATGATCCCGCGCGGCCTGAAAGGCCGATTCCTCCCGGTCGGGCCGCTCCATGCCGATGCACCCGAAGACTCCGACTCCCCCGTGGGGTAGGGCCTGCCCCAGTACCGGCGGATGAATCTAACGACTTGCGCCAGAGGGATTTCTG